>JAFYZE010000180.1 GCA_017548805.1 Bacteroidales bacterium | reverse complement strand
TACTCCACGTTTTGGTTCATCATGCTGTTCTCCGAAGGCCTGTAAACGCCGTTGGTGACATTGATGGCACCCTCGAAAACGCCCACTTCGTCCTTGTAGCGGGAGTCGGAGAGGAAGTCGGTCCACTTGATCTTCTTTGAATCGTTCGTGAAGTCGATGTTGGCATACCAGCCATAAGTCTCGTACAAACGGGTGTAACCGTTGATGACCTCCTGAGACGGAGATTCGTGCCAAGTGGAGTACTCATCCGCCAGGAAACCGAAAGCATGCCCCATCTCGTGACGGAGTGTGGCGCCGAAACCGGCCGCCTCATTGCCCATCGAAGAATAATAGCCGATTCCGGATTGCAGGGATTCGATCATTTCCGCAATACCGCCGCCGGAGACCGAATTGACCATCACGGCGACCGACAAGTTATTCTTGCTCGTGATGTCGGGAACTTTGAGCGCGTACTGCAAGATCTTTTCCCTGTTGCCGGTACCTGCCACACCACCGGTCATCGTGGTGCCGAGGGCCGTCGTGTATCCCTGTCCCGTGCGGCCATTCTTAGAGACAACCTTCACGGCATACACGTTAAACCGGTTCTTGAAGGACAGGTACGGTTCGATGCTGAAGAACTCGGCGGCGGCCTCCCGCATCAACCGTTCATACTCGCCCGACTTCACATCCTTGTCGGTGTAGGCGTCGCCCATGAACACCAGGTTGATGCCCTTGCCGGTGGACGCCTTCTGGATCGTGATCACCTTGCCGTCCTCGGAGTAATCGGTGGAGGAATAATTGGGATCTCCCTCCATCGGGCCGAACTGCTCCTCTAACAGGGATATCAGGCTCGTCGAAGCAGTGTATCCGTAACGGCTCCTGGTAGGATCGAGGACATTCCTTTGGCCGGATGTGATGATGTTTCCGTTCTTGTCCACCAGGACGGCGCTGGGCGTCGTGCCGCAGCACCAGATCGACCACTCCGTCGTATTGAAGTCCCAGATGTTGAAATTATACCACTGGTCGTATCCCCTTTCCTGGAGAACCGCCTTCATCTTGCCTGGATTGTCATTTTCTGCGGAAGATGCGTTGTAGGATGCGATGATTTCCAAACCGTCATTGTGGTACTTCTCGTACATCTTTTTCACCATGGGCATCATTTCCGCCGAGAAAGAACACCAGGTGGCCCAGTTCAGGAAGACCGTCACCTTGTTCTTGGAATAAATCTCCTTGAAGGGAATCGCCTTTTCGGTAACCTGGTCCTTGAGGGTCTTGTTCTGAGGCCAGAAAGCGGGGATGTCATAGTCTCCGACCACGACGGGGGCCGTTCTGTCCGAACCCAGTTTGGCGTACATACCGATCAGGTACCCCGCCTCTTTCGCCGTAACGAAAGAATTCGGCACCTGTTCGTCCAGGTACTGTTCCCCTTCGATGATCAATTTGGACCCCAGGTTGGCCCAGGAATCCGGGACCGTTCCGGTGAACGCGTTGCTATAAAACTGCAAAACGGACAGCGTCTTGATGTTGCCGAGGGATTCCGGGAACGGGCCGGTCATCTTCTCGTTTGCGATGAATGTAGCACCATCCAGCGGGACATCCTTGAAAATGTCCGGCAGCCCTGTCATCGATGTCCTTTCCAGGATCAACAGCTTCAGGTTCGTCAGTTTTCCGAAACTGGGCGGGACCGTTCCGGTGAGTCCGGATTCATTGCTGACAATCAGCCAAGTGAGCGGCGTCAAATCGTCGAAACAGTCGGGGAACTCTCCCTTGAGACCGACACCGCCGAAAGTCAGGTGGAGTTCTTTCTTGGTCGAATCCCACTCGACACATTCCCAGTCATTGAGCGGCTTGGAAACATCCCATTTGCCGTTTATCTTCCAATGGGCGCCGTCCATCGCGTTGTAGATCTTCATCAAGGCCGACTTGGCCGCCGTTTCGGCGTCGGGTTTTACCGTCACCGAGCAGGTCGCCGACTTGCCGTCGGCTGTCGCTGTGATCGTCGCCGTACCTTCGGCGACGCCGGTCACCGTTCCGTTATCGACGGTGGCCACCTTCTGGTCCGAACTGGACCAGGTCACTTTCTTATTCGTTGCATTCGTAGGGGTGACCGCCGCGGCTATGCTGCCGGTCTTGCCGACTTCGACCGTCAGGGAGGTCGGGGTGACGGTGACCTCGGAAACAGGGACGGTCGTGCTTCCGCCGCCGCCACCGCCGCCGGGGTTAATCGGCTCCTCCTTGGGCGTGCAGCCAAGGGATAAGACGGTCAGGGAAAGGGCGCAGAACGCGGCCTTCATTCCGGAGTAGGTAATTCTCATAGTTATTGATGTTAGTTTTATTTCGTTATCGTGTCACGACCGGCATCGCGTCGGGCTGCCATTCAACGTAGTTGGGGGCGCGGCGGGGGGCGTTGTTCGACTTGCCGCGGTTCACGGCATCGTACTCCAGGAACTTGCTGAAGGAGGCCGTCTCGCCGCTGAGTTCCATGATGCGCTTGTAGATGGCCCAGCGGGAAGGAGCGTTGAAGTACTCCATGTTCTGGTTCATCATACTGTTCACAGAGGGTCTGTAAACGCCC
>JAFYZE010000029.1 GCA_017548805.1 Bacteroidales bacterium | reverse complement strand
GATCAACAACACCGTCGGCCAGATCCTGCTGGCCCGCCGGATGGGCAAGAAGCGCATCATCGCCGAGACGGGCGCCGGCCAGCACGGCGTGGCCACGGCGACCGTCTGCGCCCTGATGGACATGGAATGTGTCGTCTACATGGGTGAGACCGACGTGAAACGCCAGCACATCAACGTGGAGAAAATGAAGATGTTAGGCGCCACTGTCGTCCCCGTCCTTTCCGGCAACAAGACCCTCAAGGACGCTACCAACGAGGCCATACGCGACTGGTGCTGCCATCCTTCGGATACCTTCTACATCATCGGATCGACCGTCGGGCCGCATCCATATCCTGACCTGGTGGCCCGGCTCCAGTCGGTCATCAGCGAAGAGATCAAGGTGCAGCTGAAGGAGCAGACAGGAAGGGATTATCCCGACTGGCTCATGGCCTGCGTTGGCGGCGGATCTAATGCCGCCGGCACCATCTATCATTATATCGACGACCCGCGCGTGCGCATCGTGCTTGCCGAGGCAGGAGGGCTGGGAGTCGACAGCGGCAAGACCGCTGCGACTATCGCCCTCGGCCAGGTCGGCATTCTGCACGGTGCCAAGAGCTATGTCATCCAGAGCCCTGACGGGCAGATCGAGGAGCCTTATTCCATCAGCGCGGGACTCGACTATCCCGGCATAGGCCCCATGCATGCCAACCTTTCCGCGCAGGGACGCGCAAAGGTGATCCCGGTCAATGACGATGAGGCGGTGGCTGCCGCCTATGAACTCACGCGGCTCGAAGGCATCATCCCGGCCCTCGAGAGCGCACATGCTCTCGGAGCACTGTCCAAACTGTCTTTCGGCCCGGATGACATCGTCGTCCTCACAGTCTCCGGGCGCGGGGACAAGGATATCGAGACCTACTTGAACTATTACGCAAAATGAATTCGTTCAGATACTCGGTCGTCAGCAGGGCTCTGCCCGGCGACCTTCATACCCCCGTGTCTGCATACCTGCGCATGCGTGACGCCTCGTCGCGCTCCATCCTGATGGAGAGCAGCGACTACCATTCGGGGCGCGATTCGCGCTCATTCATCGCCCTTGATCCGATGGCCGAGGTCGGCGTGGCGCACGGCACGGGCTTCTGCCGCTTCCCGGACGGGAGCGGCGTCGAGCGTGCCGTCAGCACCACCTTCCCAACTGACAGGCTCATCCGCACTTTCATGGATGCCTTCGATTTCGGCCATGAAGGGGCTTCCGCCCAGCTCTGGGGTTTCACTTCGTTCAATGCGGTCCGTTATTTCGAGGATATTCCGGTAAAGGACGAGACTAGGGAGGAGAACGACGCTCCGGACCTGCTGTACATACTGTTCAGGTTCACGCTCGAGTTCGACCATTTCCATAACCGCCTGACTCTCCATGAGCTGGTCCCGGAAGGGGAGCAGCCGCAGGCCGGCCGTATCGAGCATCTGCTCGCCAGGCCTGCGGTGCATCTGTATGATTTCCATCCGGTAGGTGAGGTGAGTTCGCCCCTTACCGACGGACAGCACATGGAGAATGTCCGCCGCGGCATCTCCCACTGCCGCAGGGGGGATGTTTTCCAGGTAGTGCTCTCGCGCCGCTTCATCCAGCGTTACGAGGGAGATGATTTCCAGCTGTACAGGGCCCTGAGGAGCATCAATCCATCCCCTTATCTCTTCTACATGGATTTCGGAGGTTATCGCATCCTCGGTTCGTCCCCTGAGACCCACTGCCGGGTGGAGGGAGGCCGGGCCTTCATCGACCCCATTGCCGGCACCACCCGCCGCAGCGGGGACGATGCTGCGGACGAACGCGCTGCGGATTTCCTCCGTAACGATCCCAAGGAGAATGCCGAGCACGTGATGCTGGTGGACCTGGCCCGTAACGACCTGTCGCGCAACTGCCATGGGGTAGGTGTGGATTTCTACAAGGAACTCCAGTACTATTCCCATGTAATCCATCTTGTAAGCCGCGTGAGCGGCACGCTGAACCCCGGTACCGATCCGGTCAAGGCGTTCATCGACACTTTCCCCGCAGGGACCCTGTCCGGCGCGCCGAAAGTCCGCGCGATGCAGATCATCTCCGAGCTGGAACCTCACAACAGAGGAGCATACGGCGGATGCGTCGGAAGCATCTCCTTCGACGGCTCGCTGAACCAGGCCATCACCATCCGCTCCTTCATCAGCCGCGGCGGTGAACTTTGGTTCCAGGCTGGCGGAGGCATAGTCGCGAAGAGCGATCCCGCATATGAATTACAGGAAGTTAACAACAAACTCGGCGCTCTGCGCAAGGCCATAGAGCTCGCCGCCCAATTCTGACCGCCCTATGACTTTCGCGATGATAGACAATTACGACTCGTTCACCTACAATCTGGTGCATCTGGTCACTGAACTGGGCGGCGATGTCCGCGTGTTCCGCAACGACAGGTTCCGTATGGAGGAACTGGAGCCTTTCGACAAGATCATGCTGTCCCCGGGCCCCGGCATCCCTTCGGAGGCCGGGCTGATGCCTGCCGTCATACGGGAGTATGCCGGCAGGAAACCCATCCTGGGCATCTGCCTCGGCGAACAGGCCATAGGCGAGGCCTTCGGCGGCACTCTGATCAACCTCGAGGACGTCTTTCACGGCGTGCAGACTCCCTGCAGGCTGGTGAAGGAGGACTATCTGTTCGACGGCCTGTCGGAAGAGTTTCCGGTCGGCCGCTACCATTCCTGGGTGGTGGACGCCGGCTCGCTGCCGGACTGCCTGGAGGCGCTCGCCGTCAGCCCTGACGGCCGTATCATGGCCCTGCGCCACCGGCAGATGGACCTGCGCGGCCTTCAGTTCCACCCCGAAAGCATCCTTACCCCTGACGGTAAGTCCATCATTTCCAATTGGATGAATCATTAAACCTTTACACGATATGAAAAAGTATTTGGAACAGCTCATAGAGGGGGAGAGCCTCTCCCGGGAGCAGACCCACGAGATCCTTCTCGGCATCACGCGCGAGCAGTACAACGACTGCCAGATCGCGGCATTCCTGATGGCGCTGCAGACCAAGGGCGTCACCGTAGACGAACTCCTCGGCCTTCGCGACGGTCTTCTGGAGACCGGCAAGCGGATTGACCTTGACGACTATAACACCCTTGACATAGTAGGTACGGGAGGGGACGGAAAGAACACTTTCAATATCTCCACCTGCTCCGCTTTCGTGATAGCCGGAGCTGGCTACAAGGTCACCAAGCACGGTAACGGCGCCAGCACGTCCGTCAGCGGCGCCAGCACTGTGTTGGAGGCCCATGGGGCAAAGTTCAGTGCCGATCCCGATGTGCTGCGCCGCTCGCTTGAAGAGGCCGGCATCTGCTATTTCCATGCACCGCTTTTCGCCTATGGAATGAAATTCGTCGGGCCCGTCCGCCGCGCCCTTGGTGTCCCTACCTGCTTCAACCTTCTCGGCCCTCTGGTCAATCCCTGCAGGCCGAAGAATTCCCTCCACGGCACTGCCACGCAGGCCCAGCAGAGGCTCTATGTCCGCGCCCACCAGAAGATAGGGGACAACTACGGAGTGCTCACGAGCTATGACGGCTATGACGAGATCTCGCTGACATCGGGATTCAAGCTTGTGACCCCTCTCTTCGAGAAAGTGTTCACTCCCAAGGATCTGGGCCTGAACTATGTGGAGCCGCGAGACATCTATGGCGGCAGGACTGCTGAAGAGGCCATGCAGATATTCGACTCCGTGCTTGAGGGAACTGCCACAGAGGCGCAGAAGTCGGTGATCCTGGCCAATGCCGCCTGCGGTATGTCCATCATGGACCGCAACCTCTCGGTTGAGGAGTCTATAGACCGCTGCCGCGAGTCGCTCGACAGCGGCAATGCCCTCGCTGCCTTCAAGCGTTTCCTTGCCATAAACAGCTGATATGGATATACTTGAACAAATAGTAGCGAACAAGCGCAGGGAGCTTGCAGCGGCCGGTAACAGGGTTTCCAGCCCGGCCCCGGATACTTCCGTGCGTTCCCTGCGGAAGGCCCTGCTGGCTTCGCCGACGGGCATTATCGCGGAGTTCAAGCGCAAGTCCCCGTCTAGGGGCTGGATCCATCCCGACGCTGTGCCGGAGGAGGTCGTCCCTGCCTATGCCGCGGCCGGCGCCGCCGCGCTGAGCGTCCTCACAGATGAGGAGTATTTCGGCGGCAGCCTTGATTTCATCAGGCGTGTCCGTCCGCTCGTGGACATCCCCATACTTCGCAAGGACTTCATCATCGACCCGCGCCAGTTGCAGGAAGCCCGCAGCGCTGGGGCCGATGCCGTCCTTCTCATTGCCGCGTGCCTTGAGCGCATCGAATGCGCTGCCTTGATTGACGGAGCCCACAGGCTCGGCCTGGAGGTCCTGCTGGAGATCCATGGGGAGAAAGAACTGGACTACATCACTCCCGAAGTGGATGTGGTGGGAGTCAACAACCGCCACCTCGGGACCTTTGTCACCGACGTGGCGACATCCTTCCAAATGGTGCCGCTGCTTCGCGCCAGGGTGGGGAAGGATACTCCCTTCATTTCGGAGAGCGGCATTTCCGATCCTAAGACTGTCCGGGACCTGCGGACCAAAGGATACCGCGGCTTCCTTATGGGTGAGAATTTCATGAAACAACAAGAGCCGGGCGCTGCCCTGGCAGATTTCCTGCTTGCATTATGATCAACAACAAACTTGTCAAGGTCTGCGGAATGACTGACGGCCGGAACATCCGTGCCGTCGAGGACCTCGGAGTCGATCTGTTGGGATTCATCTTCTATCCGGGTTCGCCCCGCTGCGTCCGTGAGATGCCTTCATACCTGCCCGAGAGGGCGGGACGCGTGGGCGTTTTCGTGGACGAGGACCGTGACGGCATCCTGCGCCGTCACGAAAAGTTCAACTTCGACTATGTTCAGCTGCACGGCAGTGAAAGCCCTGAGTTCTGCGCTTACCTGCGCGAGCATGACGGACTGCGCGTCGTCAAGGCCTTCGGCATAGCCGACAGCAGCGTCCGCGACACTGTGGCCGGCTACGAAGGGACCTGCGACCTCTTCCTTTTTGATACCTCCACGCCCGGCCACGGGGGCAGCGGTCAGCGTTTCGACTGGTCCATCCTGGACAGCTACGAGGAGAAGACTCGCTTCTTCCTCAGCGGCGGGATAGGCCTCGATACCGTAGAAATCCTTCACGATTTCATCTATCCTTTCCTCGCGGGATTCGACCTCAACAGCCGTTTCGAGACGTCTCCCGGCATAAAGGATCCCAAGCTGTTAAAAGTATTCCTGGCAAACCTTCAAAGATAAGATTATGAACCGAATAGACAGATTGTTCAGCGGCAATCCGAGCAGGCTGCTGTCCGTTTACTTCTGCGCCGGCACTCCGGATCCTGACGGCACTGCCGGAGTTATCCGCGCCCTGGCGGCCGAGGGAGTATCGATGATAGAGATCGGCATCCCCTTCAGCGACCCGATGGCCGACGGTCCTGTTATACAGGATGCGGCCACGCGTGCCCTGCGCGGTGGCATGACCCTCGAGCGTCTCTTCTCGCAGCTGGAGGGCATACGCGACGGCGTGGACATACCGCTCATCCTGATGGGATACCTCAATCCCGTCTTCCATTATGGTTTCGAGGCGTTCTGCCGCCGCTGTGCCGAGGTGGGCATAGACGGTATGATCATCCCCGACCTGCCCTTCAAGGACTATATGGAGAAATACAAGGAGATTGCTGAAAAGTATGACCTGCGTGTCATCATGCTTATCACTCCGGAGACATCGGAGGAGCGCATACGCCTGATCGACGAGCACACTTCCGGATTTATCTACATGGTATCTTCTGCCGCCACTACCGGCGCCCAGAAGGACTTCGATGCCGAGAAACGGGCTTATTTCGAGAGGGTTGAGGCTATGCACTTGCGCATTCCACGCATGGTGGGCTTCGGAATCAGCAACATGCAGACCTTCGATGCCGCCTGCGAATATGCCTCCGGCGGCATCATCGGCAGCCGTTTCGTCACCCTCCTCGATGAGTTAGACGGTGACGCGACCGCAGCTATCCGCCGCCTCAAGTCCGACATCGGCTTATAAAAAAAACCGGCCCTGCAAAGGGTCGGTTTTTCAATTATCCGTGCAAGTGGATTACTCGGCGGCGACGACTTCGAACTTGAGGTCGGCGAAAACGCCCTTGTAGCACTTGACCTTGGCATCGTAGATACCAATCTCCTTGACTTCCTCGGAGACGATCTCGATGTTCTTCTTGTCCACCTCGAAACCGGCGGCCACGAGAGCCTCGGCGATCTGGGCGGTGGTGACGGAGCCGTAGATCTTGCCATTCTCGTTGAGCTTGGCAGGGATCTTCACGAGAGAGGAAGCGATCTTCTCAGCGTAGGCCTG
>JAFYZE010000179.1 GCA_017548805.1 Bacteroidales bacterium | reverse complement strand
GGCGAACATGTCGACGATACGGCATGAGATGTCACGGCCGGAACGGCCGCCGGTGAGGTTGAACTTCTCGTCCGGGAAGAGGGGAGTGAGGAAGTCGAACGGCACGCGGTCGCGGATGAACTCCGGGGTACGGCCGTTGATGTACTTGATCCGCACGAGCGGGAAATATTTGTCACCCTCCTTCGGGGGACGGATCTCTCCGGTGACTGTGTCTCCGGACTTCAGGGCATTGGCCTTGATCTGGTTCTGGGAGACATAGATGTCGTCGGGGGAGTTCAGGTAATTGTAGTCGGACGAGCGGAGGAAGCCGTAGCCGTCAGGCATGATCTCAAGCACGCCGGTGGCCTCTACAGTGCCTTCAAACTCGATGACGGGCTTGGGAGCGGGCCTCTGCTGGGGTTGGGGCTGCTGGGGACGCTTCTGCTGGCCGTTCTGGCCCTGTCCCTGCTGGGGATTGTTGTTTTGCTGGGGCTGCTTGCGCTGCTCCTGGCGGGCGGGCTGGGCCTCGTCCTTCCTTTCCTTTTCTGCGGGAACGGGAGCGGCTGCGGCCTCGCCGGCCGGAGCCTCGGGCGCGGGAGCTGCCTCCTGGGCGCCGGCCTTTTTGGGACGGCCGCGCTTGGTCTTAGGCTTGTCGGCAGCAGGAGCCTGCTCCGCAGGAGCGGCCTCGGATGGCGCAGCCTCCGGCTCCTTGGCCGGGGTGGGTTTAGCTTTGGTCTTGGTCTTCTTCGCTGCGGGCTTGGGAGCCTCGGCAGCAGGCTTCTCCTCCTCTGCCGCAGGCTTGGCAGCTGCGGGCTTGGGGGCTTCGGCCTTCTTGGGACGGCCGCGTTTGGTCTTGGGCTTATCGGGAACAGGCTTAAGGGACTCCTCCTTGGCTTCGGCATCCAGGATGGCGAAGGCGAGGGGTTCCATGTCCATTTTCTTTACATTCTTTACGCCATGCTCGGCAGCTATGCTCTCAAGCTGCTCTCTGGTCATGGTACTCAGTTCAAACAGAGTGTGTGGCATTATTATGATTTTGTAGGATAAGATGGCGTCCGAAAAAGGACGGCACTTGAAGATTTCGCCACAAAGATAGCGAAAAAAACTAATTATCCCAATAACTGCTGCTCTTCTTGAACTTCAGCAGGTCGGACAGGGTGGAGGAATTGGCGGCTATGCGGAAGCTGTATGACTTCCACTGGCCGGTAGGAACCCATGATACCGCAATGTTGAAGCAGTGCAGGTCGTATGTGGCGCTGAACTGCGTAGTCGTGATCTTCAGGGCCATCAGGTCGAAGCCGGAACTTGCCGTCAGCGCCAGCTTCGGTGTCAGCTTGAGGTTGCCGGAAAGGCTGAGGGTCTGCGTATACCTGTTCTTGACGGTAAGCTGATAGTTGGTATAAGCATACGACTTGGAATAGCTGAAGGAATAGCTGAAGTTGAGGGACCAGGGGCTGTTGGGGTTGGTATAATACAGCCATCCGCCGGGAATGTATTCGCCCGTTACGGGGTGATAGTAGATCCTCTGGTAATAGTCGGTCGCCGAGCCGCTGCCCCGTCCGTCATCACCGTTAATGCTGCCTTTTCCATTCAGTGCATATGACATGGACGCGCTGGCGTTGGTCAGGCGCAGGGGGTGGGAAGGATCGACCATGAAGTTGAACTTGTTGATCTTCTGTCCCATCTCATTGATGGCATAGGGGTCGAAGTTGGCGTTGGCGCTGATGCTGAGCTTGCCGAAGATGGATGTAGACATGGTCATTCCTATGTTGCTCAGTTTCAGCGAGTCAGCGAGGAAATTGTATGATCCGTTGAAGTTCAGCTGGTCCAGCAGCTTGACTTTCTTGGAGCCGTTGCCAGTCGTGTCCGCGAAGTCGCGGACCTTCGCCTCGAGGTTGTTGGCGATGGAGAAACTGGCACTGGCGCCGCGCCCCCTTCCCGGAGGGCCGTACATCTGGCCGGAGTAGATATTGTACTCATAGTCCTGCTCTTTACCGTTCTTGTCGGTATAGTGAAGGGTACGGTAGCCATTGAAAGCCTTGCCCAAGTCGGGGCTGAAGGACATGCTCATGCTCGGGGAAATGACGTGGCGTATGGCCTGTATGCGATGGTACTTGCCGAAGTTGAACATGCCGTACAGGCGCGTGCTCATGGATATGCCGCCCGAATACGTCTGCGTGATGCCGAGCGTGCTGAACTGCTTGCCTTCTATCCTCTCGACCTTGTTGGTCTCGGGATTGTATTCATATTCGGACTTCTTGAAGAACCAGTTCTGCCCGTAGGATACGGAGGGGTTGAAATTCAGGTAGTTCAGCAGAGTGAAGGAGGGGAGTCCGATGGAGAAGTTGTGCGTCATGCCGTTCTGGAAACGGTTCAGGAATCCTTCCTCACCGAATTCGGATGCCTTGAAATTGATCTTGTTCTGAAGCGAGGTGCTGTATCCGAAGGAAATCTTCTCATAGGCCTTCTCCTTGCCCACGCGGTGCTTCTGCTTGAACGGGTAGAACGTGCTGACGGAGAAAGTCACGTTAGGGAGCGTGAAAGCGTACGAGCTGTCACGGGAGTTCTGGCTGTGCAGCGCGTTTATCGAGAGGTTGACCTTTCCGTTCCAGTTCCTGGAGAAGGAAATGGAGGATGACACCTGGTTCTGTATCGCCTCGTTGACGGAGCGCGAGTTGTACTTGCTGTTCGACGGGCTCGAGAAATTGACGGACGCAGAGAATGACTGGCCGGGATGTGCCTTGGCATCCTGCGTGTGAGACCATCTCAGTCCGAAGTTGCGGCTCTGGAAGAAGTCGTTGCTGCCCTTCTCTCCTTTCTGGTCGTTTGAGTAAGTGGCCGAGAAGTTGCCGTTGAACTTGTAGTTGACCCTGTATCTGGAGTTGAGGTCCACGGCCCATGATCCGAGGGTGTAGACATCTCCGGTAAGCGACAGGTCGAGGTAGTCACCGAATACGAAATACATGCCCGCGTCGCGCGCGTAGAAGCCGCGGGCCTGCTCCTCGCCGAAGGTCGGCATGAGCATTCCGGTGGCGCGCTGGGGTTTTTTCGGTATGAATCCGAAGGGGAGCGCGATGGGGAGGTGGACTCCTTCAATCACGGGGTGGGCGGGACCGAAGACGGTCTTCTGCGTAGGCTTGGTGATGACCTTGGCCGAACTGAGGGAGAGATAGTAATGAGGTTCTTCGGCGTCGCAGACTGTGTACTGGCCGTTGGTGATGTTGATGGAACGGTCGGGCATCATCTTGATGTTGCGCCCGTGGAGTATGCCTTCGTCGTCGGTCGTGGTCATGTCGGTGATGCGGGCCTTCTGCGAGTTGAAGTTGTATCTCACTTTTTCCATCTCGTACTGGTCCTTGCCCTGTTTCATGACGGGCTGGCCTGTCCATTCGCCGGTCTCGGGATCCTGCACGCCCTGCGCGAACACTTCGCCTGAGTTCATGTCGTACTCCATGTAGGCGGCGGTCAGCTCCATGTTCTGGTAAGTGACCTTGACGTCGCCATAGTAGTATACCATGCGTTTGCCGTCCGTAAAGACCTCGATGATGGAATCCCTCGCCCCGGAAAAAGCCGGCTGGTCCAGCGAACTCTTGCCGAGCAGCGTGAGCGAGTCGGCGCGGTGGAGCGAGTCGGCACGGAAGAGGGAATCCCTGCTGAACGAAAGAGAGTCGAGAGACACTGTGCCGAGGGAATCAAGCGCCAAAGAATCCGGCATCCCGACGGTCTCCGTGCGGTTCACGCGCCTGGTCTGGCGGCGTGACCTGCGGTCGTTCTGGGCCGGAAGGACGGTACTGCTCAAAAGGACGAGCAAAAACGTCACAAACAAGTATATGATGTTCTTTGAACGCAATTTTTTTCCTAAATTTGCAAAGTACAAATG
>JAFYZE010000178.1 GCA_017548805.1 Bacteroidales bacterium | reverse complement strand
GGCCTGCGCGGATATTGTCGGGCTGCTGACCTTCGAACTTGAAGTCGGCCTGGAACTTGCCGTCGCGTACTTCGGGATAGACCTTGCGGATGCTTGTGGCATAGGTCTCGCCCTGGCGCTCGAAAGTCGCCTCGAGGCCGGCTACGACGCGGTCGATATAGTGCTCGTCAATCTGCGCTTCGACCTTGTAAGTGCCCACGGAGTTGACCTGGCCGATCTTGGTGCCGCTGGCGATGCTCTGGCCGAGGACTACGTCCAGCAGGCCGAGCTCACCGTCGATGGGCGCCTTGACGATGAGGTTCGACTTGCGCTTGCGGATCATCGACATATTGACAAGCATGTTGTCCAGGCTCTCTTCCATGCGGTCGATCTGGGTGCCGCGGTAGAGGCTGTCCTGCTTGGAGCGCTCGCGGATGAGTTCGTATTTCTGCTGTGCCAGGCGATAGTCCTCCTCGGCTTTCAGGTAGTCCTCTTTGGCGATGAGCTTGTCCTCGTAGAGGGCTTTCTGCTGCTCGTAGGCGCGGCGCAGGCGGTCGACCTGGATCCCGTATTCGAGCTGGTTCTGGCGGATGTCCAGCTTCTGCTGCTCCATCTGGATCTGCGTGTTGCGGAGGATGTTCTCCTTCTCGGCGAGCTCCGCCTCGGAATTGAGGATCTGGAGGTCGAGGTTGTCGTTGCTGAGCACGAGGATCGGATCTCCGGCGCGTACGCGGGAACCTTCTTCAATGAGGATGGCCTGCACGATACCCCCTTCCTGAGGGCTCAGCTGCACGGTCGTCATGGGCTGCACGCGGCCGCTGATGCGGATATAGTCGTTGAACTCGCCGCGGACTGCCGTGCCGGTGGTGATGCTGTCGCGGTCCACGCGAAGGGTCTTGTCGTTCGGTCTGACAAACAGATAGATGATGAATGCCAGCAGAAGTGCTCCCAGCCACCACGGCAGGGCCTTCTTGGTGAATGCCACCCTCCAACCTGTCTTCTTTTCGATAATCTTGTCCATATCGTTATTGGTCTATATATTCAACACCATTGTAATATCTGACTACGGCCTGCTTGATGAGATATTTGAAGAGAGAATTCATCTCGTCGGCCCTGGCTTTCAGGTAGTTGTTGTTAGCGGTCTGGAACTCCAGAGGGGAGATCAGACCCTGCTCCAGTTTTCTGAGGTTCAGGGTGTAAGCCTCTTCCTGGACCTCGGCCTTGCGCTGCGCCTGCCGGCAGGCCGTAGCAGCGCCGTCGCAGTCCTGGACTGCCCTTCTCACCTCGCTTTCCACATCCCTGCGCTTCTGGTCGTATTCGGCGGTAGCCTTTTGCAGCGCGTTGCGCTTTCGGGAGATGGTTGATTGCTTGCTGAGGCGGTTCCAGATAGGTATGGAAACGGAGACTTCCAGATACTCGCCGCCGTTGTTCTTGAACTGGTCCTGGAAAGCAGCGGTCTGCGAGCCCTGATAGGTATAGTAGCTTGTGCTCCAGCCTGCATACAGCCCCATGGAAGGAAGGGTCTGCCACTTTGCCGTATTCAGTTCGCGCTTGGCATTCTGCTGCTGCCAGGAGGCAATTTTTACTGCAGGATTGTGGTCAAGGGCGAAATCTATCACTGCGTCGGTTGCGACGGGGTCTTCCTGCCACGCCGGCATCGACGTGTCGATGGCCAGTTCTTCATCCACCGGCCAGAACATCAGGTCGGCCAGGGTCATCTTCTGGTCGCGGTACATATTGTAAGTGTTCGTCAGGTCGTACTGCCTGTCGGCCAGGTCGGCTTCCATCTGGATGACATCGGCGTGGCCTTTCTGACCCAGTTCCTCCTGGCGCTTGGCTTTCTTCAGTGACGTTTCGGCCGTGGCGACCTGCTCCTCATAAACATCGCAGAGGCGCTTGTAGTAGACTACATTGTAGTATGCCTCCATCACTGCAAGGCAGATATCGGCCTCCACCTGCTTCTCCTGGGAGTCGGCGATCAACAATCCCGTCCTGGAAATCTTGTAATTGTTCACTGCCTGGAAGCCGTCGAAAAGGTCGAATCCGGCACTCACGCCATAGTTGTTGTGGAACGATGTCGTATTGAAATACGTGTTCGTCTGCGGGTCGATGGAACGGCCGAAATTGTAGTATGCGTAGGTCTGTGCATTGATCTGAGGAGTGAACATCTTCAGTGCGGCATCCCTCCTGGCAATCTGCGCATCCCCGATGGCGGCCTGCTGGATACGCATCTTCGTCGAATTGGAGATCGCATACTCCATGCAGTCGTGAAGGGTCATCACCCCGCCATCTTCCGGGGCTTGCGCACATACTGCAAGCCCCGGAGCGGCAACAATCAGTAACGTTATGAAAAAATGCTTTATCATCGTGTAAATATTTTCCTCCGGGCAAAATCGGAACATTTGCCGTGCCAAACATGGTAACGCATTGATAATAAGAAAGAAACGCCTGAAAGGAATACGAAAAAAAGTGTAAAGGCCTTTACAACTCTTTACACTTTTCGTTTTACACTTTACACTTTTCTCCTACGGAGACTACCGGAAACGGAGTTCGAAAACGGTCTGCCGCTCATCGCTGCGCAACAGTTCGATAGTGCCGTTGTGGTTGCGCATGATCTGGCGGGAGATGCTCAGGCCGATGCCCGAGCCTTCCTTCTTGGTGGTATAGAAAGGAATGAAGATCTGCTCCTGCGCCGATGTCGGGATAGGTTCGCCATCGTTGGCGACCTGCACGATTACCTCGTCGTCCTTGCCCATCCGGGCGCTGATGTCGATGTGCTTCGCTCCGGCCTGCAGGGCATTCTTGATCAGGTTGATGAGTATCTGGGAGATCTGCCCTTCGTCGGCATAGACCATGAGATCCGGCTCCTCCGGCCTGAAAATACAGACGGCGCCGCAGGAAGCAGCAAACTCGCTGTTGAGCGAGATGACGCTGTCCATCAGTTCCTGCAGGGTCAGCGCTTTCCGGACAGGCTTTGCCACGCCGGAGAGCTGCCGGTAGGTCTGCACGAAGTCAATCAGGTTCTTGGACGAATCGGAAATAGTCTCCAATCCAGCTTTGATGTCCAGTTCGCTGTGGCCGCTTTCGTCCACGGACTTGGCCATGGCGTCGGACAGGGATGCGATAGGCGAGACCGTATTCATGATTTCGTGCGTCAGCACGCGGATCAGCTTGGTCCAGGAATCCTGCTCGTGCTCCTGGCGCTGCTTCTCGAAGATGGTTCGGATACGGTTGAGCGTGCGGTTGAACCTGTTGCTGTCCTTGAAACGGAAGTTCAGCTCGCCGTCTTCCAGCGCGTCCATCATATAGGCCACCTTCTTGATGGCCCTGTGCCTGGTCCTTAGCGTGGCGATCACCGCCACGACGACCGCGACGCTGACGACAAGCAATATGGTCTGCCAGGTCAACATGACTATAGGCCGTATTTCTTCATTTTGGCGTAGAGCGTCGGCCTGCTGACGCCGAGCATCTTCGCTGCGGCGGAGATGTTGCCGTTGCTGCGCTCCACCGCTTCGCGGACCAGGCGCTCCTCCTCGGCCTCGTTCCGGAGGAGACCTCCGGTCTGGCCGGAGGCGCTGCTTGACCCAGGCCTGGCATTGACCTGCAGGTCCTTTACGGTCAATTCCGTTCCGTCGGAAAGGATCACGGCCTTCTCGATGCAGTTCTGCAGCTCCCGGATATTGCCGTTCCAGTTCTGCGCCTTCAATGCCTCAGCCGCCTCTGGGGCGATCTCCGTCAAGGGCCTGTGATACTTTGCTGCAAAGCGCTCCAGGAATATCTGCGATAGCGGGACAATGTCTTCCCTGCGTTCCCTGAGCGGCGGCAGGGCGATATGGACGGTGTTGATGCGATAATAAAGATCCTCACGGAAGCGGCCCTCGCGAACCAACTGCTCCAGGTCCATGTTGGTGGCGCAGATGAGCCTGATGTTGACAGGAATCGCCTGGCTGCCGCCGACCCGCACCACGCTGCGGCTCTGGATCACCCGCAGGAGTTTCGCCTGCAGGTGCAGGGGGATATTGCCGATCTCGTCAAGGAACAGGGTTCCGCCGTCGGCCTGCTCGAACTTGCCCGCGTGATCCGTATGCGCATCGGTGAATGCGCCCTTCACGTGGCCGAAGAGCTCGCTCTCGAACAGCGTCTCAGTAATGGCTCCGGCATCCACCGCCACCATCGGTTTTCCGCTTCGGAGGCTCTTCGCGTGAATCTCCCGCGCCAGAACGTCCTTGCCGGTACCGTTCTCGCCGGTGATAAGCACTGTGGCGTCGGTAGGAGCGATCTTGTCGAGGGTCTTACGGATGGCGGCCATCGGTTGGGAGGATCCCCAGAACATGGCGTCCCCGGTCTGGCCGGGAGTGACGCCATCAGTAAAGTCTGTTCCCGTTCCCGGCGCCGGTCGGGCATCCCGCCCCATCGTCTTCCGGGCCTTGTCACGGGCGGCGGTCAGGGTCGCCACGAGCTTCTCGTTATCCCATGGCTTCACGATGAAATCGAATGCCCCACGCTTCATCCCCTCTACCGCCAGGGCGATGTCAGCATAGGCGGTGAACAATACGACCTCCACCTCCGGCATCATCTTCTTGATCTCTCCAGCCCAGTACAGGCCTTCGTTACCAGTGTTGATACTGGTATAGAAATTCATGTCCAGCAGCACCACGTCCGGCCGGAGCCTCTCCAGCGTCGAAACCAGCGTCACCGGCGAAGGGATTGTCTCCACCTCCGCGAAATGCATCGGCAGCAGGATCTTCAGCGCCTGCCGTATCCCGATGTTGTCATCGACAATGAGTATCTTTCCTTTCTTCGAAGCCATAATTACCCCTAATTTACACATTTATTCCCGCACACGCAAATACAACCCTTGTGCCTAAAGGCGTATGGGGCTGATATACTGCATTTTATGTAATAAATTCCTTCGCCGGGACTGTAAAGGGTCCGTACACGCCTGTAAAGATCCTTTACGCTTTTGGATACACGGCCTGCGACTGTCGGCAAATACAAATTGGAGCAGAATCGCCAATTCTGCTCCAAATCTTGTCTTTTTCCGCCATTTTGGAGTGAAAAAGCCATTTTCACTCCCGTTTCGAGGGTCAGAAGAGGGTGCGGTGGATGACGGTGGGGTCCATCTGATCCAGGCTTTTTACGCCGGTGGCGGCCATGACGCCGGCGAGCTCGGCCGTCATGGCCCGCATGCGCTTCGCCACTGCGTCGACGCCCTCCTGGACGAGCGGCATGAGATGCCGCCCTACGGAGACGGCGTC
>JAFYZE010000177.1 GCA_017548805.1 Bacteroidales bacterium | reverse complement strand
GCAACTCCGAGGTCGGTCACATGAACCTCGGCGCCGGCCGCATCGTGTACCAGGACCTGGTCAAGATCAATATCGCCTGCCGCGAGCACAAGCTCCTGGAAAACAAGGAGATCAACGCAGTATATGACTATGTCAAGAAGTCCGGCAAGAAGCTCCACCTTATGGGTCTTACCTCCCACGGCGGAGTCCACAGCTCCCTTGACCATGTCTACGAGTTCCTCCGCGTAGCGAAGGAGCAAGGCCTTGACAAGGTCTATGTCCATGCCTTCATGGACGGCCGCGACACCGATCCGCGCAGCGGAAAGGGTTTCGTGGCGGAACTCGAGCAGAAGATGGCCGAGACGACCGGCAAGGTCGCTTCAGTGTGCGGCCGCTTCTACGCGATGGACCGCGACAAGCGCTGGAACCGCGTGAAGGAGGCATATGACCTGCTCGTCGAAGGTAAGGGCGCTGCCTTCACTTCCGCGCTCGAGGGCATCCAGGCTTCTTATGATGCCGATGTCACCGATGAGTTCATCAAGCCCATCGTCGTCACCGACGCCGCCGGCCAGCCTCTGGCCAAGGTCGAGGAGGGTGACGCCATCATCTTCTACAATTTCCGCAATGACCGCGCCCGCGAGCTGACCAACGTCCTGACCCAGAACGACATGCCCGAGGAGGGAATGCATACCATTCCGCTTTATTACTGCTGCCTGACTCCTTACGACGCTTCCTTCACGGGCGTCCACATCCTTTTCGACAAGGAGCTCGTGCAGGATACCCTCGGCGAGACCGTCTCCAAGGCCGGCAAGCGCCAGCTTCGCATCGCCGAGACCGAGAAGTACGCCCACGTGACCTTCTTCTTCAACGGAGGCCGTGAGACCGTCTTCGAGAACGAGGACCGCATCCTGGTCAATTCCCCGAAGGTGCCCACCTACGACATGCTGCCGCAGATGAGCGCCCCCGAGGTGGCTGAGAAGCTCATCGACGCCATCCGCAGCGAGAAGGAGGACATGATCATCCTCAATTTCGCCAACGGTGACATGGTGGGCCACACCGGCGTCTATACCGCTGTCACCCAGACCGTCGCATGCATCGACAAGCTCGTCGGCCGCGTGGTGGAGGAGGCGATTGCGCACGATTATGTCGTGCTGCTGACCGCCGACCACGGCAACGCCGACTTCGAGGTCAACGCCGACGGCAGCCCGAACACCGCCCACTCTCTGAACACCGTCCAGTTTGTAGTGATCAATGCCGGTGAAGAGGTCAAGGCCGTCAAGGACGGTGCGCTCTGCAACGTCGCTCCGACCATCCTCAAGCTGATGGGCATCCCTCAGCCGGCCGCCATGACTGCTGAACCGCTTATCTAGTGTACAGATTCGAGCCGATACGCAAGACCCTGGTATGGGGGACAGAGGACTGGGTGCTCTCCGGAGTGCCCGGTTCGGAGTCCGTCGTGGCCGAAGGTCCTGACGCCGGCAAGACTTTGACAGAGGTCTATGGCGGGGAGTTCCCCTTACTGATAAAGTTTATTGACGCCAGGAGGGATCTCAGCATCCAGGTCCATCCCGGCGATGAGCTTGCTAAAGTAAGACATGGAGGACATGGCAAGGACGAGATGTGGTACATCATCGGCGCGTCCGAGGGCGCGCATCTGTACTCCGGCCTGGTGAAACCATTGACTCCGGAAGAATATGCGCGCCGCGTGACGGACGGGACGATCATAGACGTCTTGGGCGACTACGAGGTCGCACCTGGAGATGTATTCTTCATACCATCCGGCCGCATCCACTCCATCTGCGGAGGATGTTATCTGGCCGAGATCCAGCAGACTTCTGATATTACTTATAGGATCTACGACTACAATCGTCCGGGTCTGGACGGCAAGCCCCGCCAGTTGCATACTGAACTTGCAAAGGATGCGATCGACTATACCGTAGCGGACGATTACAGGACACATTACGAGCGGCAGGAGAACGAGCCGGTGGAGCTCGTGAAGTGCGACCACTTCACGACGATGCTCTTCGAGCTCACCGAGCCGCTAAGCTGCCCGGCTCCGGGCGGCGGGCGCTGGCTCACGGTCGTCTGCGCCGGAGGCGCGGGGACCGTGAACGGCGCCGCCCTCCGAGAAGGCGAAGCCATCCTCCTCACCCCGGACGAAAAAGAATTGACGCTCGTCCCGTGGGGGACAGGCGTCAAACTCCTTGTCAGCTACTGCTGAAACATCTGCATCATGGCCTAGACGGTCATGATGTCTTTTTCTTTGGTGGAGACGATCTCGTCGATTTTCTTGATGAACTTGTCGGTGACCTTCTGGACCTCCTCCTCGGCCTCCTTTTCAGTGTCCTCGGACATGCCTTCGTTCTTCTGGGCCTTCTTCAGGAGGTCCACAGCGTCGCGGCGGGCGTTACGGACGACGACCTTGGAGTTCTCGCCCGTGGCCTTGGCTTTCTTGATGAGTTCCTTCCTGCGCTCCTCGGTGAGGGCGGGGACGATGCAGCGGATGATCTCGCCGTTGTTGGCGGGGGTCAGGCCGACATTGGCATCAAGGATGGCCTTCTCGATCTTCTGGATCATGTTGCGCTCCCAAGGCTGGATGGCGATGGTCTTGGCGTCAGGCGTGTTGATCGAAGCCACCTGGAAGAGGGGAGTGGGGGTTCCGTAATAGTCCACCATCACGTTGTTGAAGATGGCGGGCGTGGCCTTTCCGAGGCGGTAGGACTTGAGGTCCTCCTCGAGGAAGTCCACGGCATCCTGCATCTTGCCCTCGGCAATGTTCAGGATCTCTTTGGCTCTGTCAGTAAGCATGTTCTTTATCCTTTTTAATCATTATTATACGTGTACCAGGGTGCCGACCTTTTCGCCGGTGACGAGCCTGGTGAGGTTGCCGGGCTCGTTCATGTTGAACACGACTATCGGCATGTTGCCCTGCTCGCACAAGGCGAATGCTGTGGCATCCATAACCTTCAGACGGTCAGCAAGGGCTTTTGTGAAAGTCAATTCCTCATATTTTACGGCAGTGGGGTCTTTTTCGGGGTCGGCTGTGTAGACGCCGTCGACGCGCGTACCCTTCAGGAGCGCGTCGGCGCCGATTTCGAGGGCACGCAGCGCTGCGCCCGAGTCGGTCGTGAAGAAAGGATTGCCGGTGCCGCCGGCAATCAGCGCGACGCCGCCCTCCTCGAGCACTTTCACTGCGTGCTCGCGCACATAATAGCGTGCGAAAGGCTCCATGGGAGTGGCCGTGAAGACCTCGGCAGACACGCCTTGCGAGCGGATGGCCATCGCCAGGGCGATGGAGTTGATGACCGTGGCAAGCATGCCCATCTTGTCACCGTTGACGCGGTCGAAACCCTTTCCTACGCCTTGCAGGCCGCGGAAAATGTTGCCGCCTCCGTTCACGATGGCGATCTGGAGACCTTCACGGGCCGCTGCCGCGATCTCCTTCGCGTAGGCATTGAGCCAGTTTTCATCGATACCCTTTCCCTGGGGGCCGCCGAGACTCTCTCCGCTCAGCTTCAGCAAGACTCTTCTGTACATATTTTCAGTGGCTGTTTGAGGGAAACAAAATTATCGGAAAATTATGAAACTTGCAAGAAAGAGCCTATATTTGCAAATGCGATTGCACGAAAAATGAATTAAATCCTTAAGAAATGTTCATATTCAACTCCTCCATCGGAAAGAAATTCATCCAGAGCATCAGTGGTGCTTTCCTTGTCATTTTCCTTCTGCTGCACTCGACCATCAATTTCTTCTCGGTCATCGATGCCTTCAACGGCAAGTACGGCGTGGTTGCCGCTGACGAAAAGCTTTTCTCCGCAGGGGACGGCCTTTTCAAGCTCGGTTGTGACTTCATGAGCACGGGATTCATTTCCATCATGGTGCCCATCCTCGCGCTTGGATTCCTTATCCACATCTTGTATGGCATCTGGCTTTCGGTGCAGAATCTGAAGGCCCGTGGAGGGTGGAACCGTTATGAGGTGGCCAGCAAGGCTTCGGCCGACTCCTGGTCCGCCAAGAATATGGTTATCCTCGGCCTGGTCATCCTGGGCTTCATCGCTTTCCATCTCACCCATTTCTGGGCCAAGATGCAGCTTCCCGAGATGTTCGGCATCGGCAATTTCGAGAACAATCCCTACCTTCTCCTGGAGGTCACTTTCGGTAAATGGTGGATCCTGCTTCTGTACGTCATCTGGTTCGTGGCCCTGTGGCTTCACCTGCTGCACGGTTTCTGG
>JAFYZE010000176.1 GCA_017548805.1 Bacteroidales bacterium | reverse complement strand
TTCCGCCGTCCAGATACTTCACATAGTCCTCGCCGTGCAGTTTGAACTTGTCTATCATGGAGAGGTTGGTGTCCTCGGGATTGTAGAAGTACGAGCTGTACATGTTGTGCTTGGGAGAGACGAAATAGCCGTCCTTCTTGTCCCACTTGTAGTTCTTGCCGGAGAGATTCTCGCCGGGCACGAACTCGGTGTTGAACATGCAGTCTTTAGTGCGGTCCTTGCTGTTGGCGACGTTGATGGTCTCGAGTAGGGTGTTGACGAACTCCTTGTAGTCGGCATTGGGCGAAACTTCCAGCCCGAGGAACTCGGCGGCGTCGGTGAGGCCGTTGACTCCGACGGTCAGGTACTGCTTGCGCATGTCGATGAACCCGGCGCGGTAGACGTCCAGCATGTCGGCCTTGAGGAAGTCCTTGATGATCTCGTTGAAGGCGGTCTGGTACTTGTGTACGCGTACGGTCTCCTCGGTGACGGCCTCGCGGATGTAGGCGTACATGAGCTCCTTGTCGTACTGGTCCTTGGTCAGTGCGAAGCCGGGGGCGATAGCCTCGTTCTCCTCCTGCTTGAAATACTTGCGGGCGGCATCCTGGATGAGGCGGTTGAGGTTGATGGTCATGACGGACTTGGAACCGGTGGCCACGGAAGCCGTACCCATCGAATACTGGTGGGTGGTGTGGTTGTGACCGTCGTCCTTCTGGATCTCGTTGCGCAGGCGGCAGCAGCTCGAGAGGCTGTCCGGGCTGTTGGAGATGTAGCAGAAGAAGCTGTGCCCCTTGGCCCACATCTCGGCGGTGAAGTCCGCATACTCCTTGTCGGCATAGTCGTCCCCGCCGTCAGTGAGCAGGGCCATGGTCTCGACGGGGAAGGTCAGGATGTAGTGGTTGCGTTCTTCGTTGAACCACTGCATGAAATGCTTCTGCAGCCAGGAGAGGGTCTCCCAGATCGGAGCGGATCCGTCAGGGAAGCGGAAATCGCCGAACACGCCGTCGAAGTACGGCTTGTCGAAATAGCCTATGTTCCAGAACACGGTCTGGTAGCCGCGGTTGCCGGCGGGCATGTTCATGGAGTGGACGACCTGCTGGAAGCAGTTGTCGATGACCTTGAGAAGGGTACGCTGCTTGGTATTGTTCTCAACGACTTCATTGAGCTTGGATAGATAGTCGTCGCCGTAGTCCTTGCGGATGAAATAATCGAGGTACATCAGGAACTCGGGAGTGGCCACAGCGCCCATGAACTGGGACGAGACGGAGTACACGAGGTTGATGAACTCGCCGCAGAAGGACTTGAGGTCTGTAGGGGCTACGGACACGCCGCCCAGCTCACGCAGACCAGAGATCAGGAACGGGTACATGGTGATGGCGACGCAATAGGGATAGCCCGGGGTACCGCTCTCGTCATGCTTGTACAGCACGTGGGACTCGAGGTCGGCGATATACTGCTGGGCAAGGTTGCGTCCGTACAGGGACTTGATCTTGTCCTGCATGATGTAGCGGTTCTGCTTGATGTTGTTCTCCTTGTAAAGCTCGTTGCCGAGGGTGACGATGTTCTTGTGGGTGATGTTGGCGTTGGAGTCGAACTTGGAACCGGTCGCGGCGTTGGAAGCCTTGATGTAGTCCTTGATGAAGTCGTTCTTCTTGCGCAGGTCCATGCCGCGGTCGAAGGTCTCGATATACTCGAGGGCAACCTTCTTGTTGATGGACATCAGCGACTCGACCACCTGGCGGCGTATCTCCTGGCTGGAGATCTTGTCGTAGGTGTAGAGATTGTCAACGATTGAAACGACTACGTCTTCCGGACATGGCTGGCCTGTGGTCACATAGGCCAGACGGATGCCGTTCATGAGTTTTTCCCGGTCAAACTCCTCATAGGAGCCATTGGTTTTACGGACTTCCATTGTGTGTATCTTTCTATATGTTATTACCTAGATGTCGTGGCTAGCGGGACGGCGGTGCACCGGCCGGGGGTGAAAGGAAACAGACTGCCCGGAAGCAATCTGTAATCCTCGCACACGTCCTTTCACCACAAAAATAGAAAGGTTTTATGCATATAGTGAAAAATACTTTTAAAAGTTATTAACAAATCAATCAACAAAAGAGTTATGTTGTTGATTATCAGACGTTACAGGCAAATTCTAATTTTAAATAATTAAAAATAAGCATTTTACCTTAAAACGCCCGGAACGGCGTGTCCGTACACCTCGCCGGAGGAGGTTGGGCGAAGATAAGAAAAATAAATTAAATTTGTATCGGAACGACATGGATATGGAAAAACAGGCCAGGATACGGTCCCCTAAGAACAGGACGCTCGCGGTTTTGGAAGCGGAAGAGAAGCTGTACTCGCAGCAGCTCCTGACACCCCGCGACCTTCCGGATACCCTGTCTTTCGCCGACGTCCTCATCAACGGAGATCTCATGGAAGTCCTGGGGCTGCTTCCGGACGCTTTTGCCGACCTCATAATCATAGATCCTCCATACAACCTTACCAAGACTTTCCGTTCCACCCGTTTCTCCGCGATGCCGCAGCAGGAGTATGAAGACTACCTGCGCACATGGTTCCACGGAGTCTGCACCAAACTCAAGCCCGGCGGATCGCTGTATCTCTGCGGCGACTGGAAGTGTTCCTCTTCACTCCAGCGCGTGATGGAGGAGGAACTGACCGTCCTGAACCGCATCACATGGCAGCGGGAGAAGGGCCGCGGAGCGTCTTCCAACTGGAAAAACGCCATGGAGGACATCTGGTTCGGTGTCAAGGATCCCCGGCAGTACTATTTTGATGTCGATGCCGTCAAGCTCAAACGGCGCGTCATAGCCCCCTACCGCGAAGACGGCAGGCCCAAGGACTGGGAAGACACGTCCGAAGGCAAATTCCGTCTTACGCATCCGTCCAATTTCTGGGACGACATAAGCGTGCCTTTCTGGTCCATGCCCGAGAATACCGAGCATCCCGCCCAGAAGCCTGAGAAACTCATGGCGAAACTCATCCTTGCCTCCTGCCCGGAGGGCGGCGTGGTTTTCGACCCCTTCGCCGGCAGCGGCTCCGCCTGCGTGACGGCGAAGAAGCTCGGCCGCCGTTATGTCGGCGTCGAAATCGACCGGGAATACTGCCTTCTGGCAGCAAAGAGGCTTGCGCTTGCGGACACGGACAAGCGCATCCAGGGCTTCAGCGATGGATGCTTCTGGGAGAGGAATACCCTTAAGGGGTCGCGGTGAGGATGGATGAGAGGGCCTTCTCCAGTCTCGGCAGAGGCGAGGAGAAATGAGTGCCGGGATTCATTTCGAAAACAACGGGAACTTCCTGTGCAGCAAGTGTTTCCACTACCTCACGCGTAGCGTCTTCGATCTTGGCCACGCGGGCGTTCATGCTGTTCTTCTCACGTTCCCCCAGCGAAAGATAGAGACATTTGACGCTCTCTGAAAGCCTGTGCTTGGCCACCCATTCCGGGAACCCGTCATACCACAGGGAGCCCGACACGGATGCTATCCCGGCAAAGGCGTCGGACTTGTGGGCCGCCCATATGGCGAAAAGGCCGGACAGTGAGATCCCTACAAGGTAACGGCAGGGAGAAGCGATCTTGAGCGGAGCTTCTACGAAAGGGAAATAATCGGTCA
>JAFYZE010000175.1 GCA_017548805.1 Bacteroidales bacterium | reverse complement strand
TGCCTGGTCAGCACCTATTTCGTCGTAAACAAGCTTGTCGCTTCCGGCAAGGATGAACTATACTATTGATGATGGAAGACAATCCTAAGATGGCCGTTACCCGCAAGGGTCTGACGCAGCTCATCATCGGTCTGCTGGTGATGGTCGCGGGCTATATCCTCCTGATGGGAGGAGGGGTCAAGGATCCCCAGGTGTTCAACTATGACATGTTCGACTTCAGGCGCATCGTCGTCGCTCCGCTGGTGATTGTCGCCGGCGTCGTGATCGAAATCCTGGCGATAATGGGCGTCCTGAAGGGACGCAAGGGCAAGGAGTAGGACATGGACTGGTTGCAGGCTCTCATCCTCGGGCTGGTCCAGGGACTCACGGAGTTCCTGCCCGTAAGCAGCAGCGGCCACCTCGCCATCGGCCGTGAAATCCTCGGCGTTGAGGCGGCGGAGGATCTCGTATTCGAGATCACCGTCCACGTCGCCACCGTCCTCGCCACCATCATCGTGTTCCGCAAGCAGATCTGGAAGTTGCTATGCGGGCTTTTCAAGTTCAAATACAACGATGAGACCGACTATATCCTCAAGATCTGCTTGTCGATGATTCCCGTGTTCATCGTCGGAATGTTCTTCAAGGACAAGGTCGAGTCGCTGTTCTCCTCGCTCCTGGTAGTTGGTCTCGCCCTCATCGTGACCGCCATGCTGCTGCTCTTCTCCGACATCTACGGAGGCCGCGGCAAGGTCGCCGCGCGGCAGTACCGTAACGGCATCGGCTGGTGGCAGGCCTTGACGGTCGGTATCGGCCAGGCATTTGCCGTGATTCCCGGCCTTTCCCGTTCTGGAACGACCATCAGCACCGGCCTGTTGTGCGGGATGAAGCGCTCCGATGTCGCGCAGTTCTCGTTCCTCATGGTGCTCGTGCCCATCCTCGGCGAGGCTTTCCTCGACCTGGTGGGCGGCGATGTGGCATCATCCTCCGTCGGGACGCTGCCGCTCCTGGTCGGCTTCCTCGCCGCGTTCGTCTCGGGCCTCTTCGCCTGCAAGGTGATGATTGCGCTTGTCAAGAAGGCGAAGCTGCGCTGGTTCGCGCTCTACTGCGCCCTCGTCGGCCTTGCCGTCGTCATCTACACCATGCTGTAGCGGATGGCGGAGCGCAAGGGGGTATACTTCGTTTCCGACGTACATCTCGGGCTTGAGGTCAAGGACCCGGCGGACCGCGAGGCGCGCTTCGTGTCCTTCCTGCAAAGCATTCCGAAGGACACTGCGCAGGCGCTCTATCTGCTCGGCGACATCTGGGATTTCTGGTACGAATACCGCGACGTGGTCCCGAAAGGGTACGTCCGCGTGTTTTCCGCGCTCATGGACCTCATGGACGCGGGGGTCCGGGTATATTTCTTCCCAGGAAACCACGACATCTGGTGCTATGACTATTTCGCATCGATGGGCATCACCGTCGTGAAGGAGCAGCCGCAGCTGGTGGAGATGGGCGGGCAGGTGTTCTGCATAGGGCACGGCGACGGCCTGGGCCCCGGGCTCGGCCGCTACAGGTTCATGAATTCGATATTCAAGTGCCGTTTCGTGCAGCGGCTGTTCAGCACGCTGCATCCCTGGCTGGCGTTCCGCCTGGGCCTGGGATGGTCGCGGCACAGCCGCCTCGCCCGCAACGAGGAATATGTCTTCAAGGGACCGGACGAGCCCCTGTACAAATGGGCGCAGGATTTCTCATCACAGACCCATGTCGACTGCTTCATCTTCGGCCACCTGCATGCGCAGGCCGACCTGACGCTGCCCTCCGGGGCGCGCCTGATAGTGATGAAAGACTGGATGGACCAGTCTCAGTACTGGTATTTCGACGGGATCTTGGTCGGAGTAGGCCACTCCATGAACACCGAATAGTACAGGCGGTCGAACTCTCCCGCCTCCCACGCCTTGACCAGTTCCTCGGTCTTGGCGTCCTCTCCTTTCGGGTCATACGAACTCTTCAGGTTCTGGCCGAACAGGCGCGCAACGCCCTGCCAGAATACGGCCGACACGCTGCTCCTGTAGTCCTTGACGATCTTGTATGAGGTCCTGGAGGTCTCCCTGTCCACCAGGCGCATAAGCAGCTGGCCCTGCGAGACGGTCATCTTGCGTATGATCGGCTCGAAATCCTTGAGCACCTGCTTCTGCCATTCGTTGGTGTAACGGTTTTCCTCGGCACGCTTGAAATGGTTGGCGTCGATGGTGCTGTCCACGTGGTTCAGCACGTGGCTGACCATTATGGCGTACGGGTAGACCTTATTGAAATTGTAGACAAGCTTGTAGTAGTTGCGCCAGTCCTTGCGGTCGCGGCGCGTCCCCTTGGGGAAGCACCAGACCGGAGGCAGTTCGTCGTAGAAGATGGTGTCGCCCTGGTCGATGTAGTAGGCCATGTAATAGCCTTTCTGTCCCCGGTTCTGCGCGGCGGAACGGGGACTCTGTGCATAGGTCGCCACAAGGATTGCGGCGATAGCAGCTATAAGTATGGCGGTACTCTTCTTCACAACCTGCAAATATACGGACTTTTTTCCGCTTCAAATATCCGGCCATTTATGTTTTCCGTGCTTTTTCCTCCGGCACAGGGGCCCACAAACCTTCCGCTTCGCTCCATCCCTCCCACGCCTGTCGGCGCGGGCCCCTCCCGTTCACGAGGCCACGGGCGGCCACGGGTTTGCCGGGCCCCTGTGCCGGAGGAAAAGAGCCTGTCGGAGCATTGTCGAAAATCGCGTGAAAAAGTTTTTCACAGGGTGTGTTAAGTCGTTGAAAAATCGAAAATTAACCATTCATTTTGCTTGTCGAAAATATGTGAAAAATTATCTTAAAAATATTTCATATTCAAGATTTTTTTGTATCTTTGCAGTCCCCAAATTGAGGAGAAGTGTGCC
>JAFYZE010000174.1 GCA_017548805.1 Bacteroidales bacterium | reverse complement strand
TTGGAGTTCCTCAAGGCCCACGCCGTGATCTCGCGCTCGTGGGTGCTCTCGCAGATGGAAAACCGCCGCGGCGGCAAGGCCGGGGAGGCGGCAGTGAAACTGCCCCAGGCCCCCGGCGAGCTCATCCGCTGGTGGGATCACGACGACCACAAGTTGTTCGATGTCTGTGCCGATGACCATTGCCAGCGCTACCAGGGCCTGACGAATGCGGTAGGGGAGACTGTCCGCAAGGCTGTGGACGAGACCTGGGGACAGGTATTGACATACGACGGAAAGATATGTGACGCGCGCTTCTCCAAGTGCTGCGGAGGCATGATGGAGCGCTTTTCCACATGTTGGGAAGACCGCGACTATCCTTACCTTCAGGCCCTTCCGGATACTCCGGGGGAGAAGGCTGGAGGTCACTGTTTCTGCGACGCTTCCGATGAGATGATCCTCGCCCAGGTGCTCAACGACTACGACCTGGAGACCAAGGACTTCTACCGCTGGGAGGTGCGCTATACGCGGGCGCAGCTGTCAGAACTGGTCAGCCGCCGTTCCGGCGTCGTTTTCGGCGAGATCCGCGACCTCGTCCCCGTCGAGCGGGGACCGTCGGGCCGCATCAGCCGCCTCAAGGTGGTCGGCTCGGCCCGGACCATGGTGGTAGGCAAGGAATTGATGATCAGAAGGATGCTTTCCGAGAGCCATCTCAAGAGCTCCGCGTTCGACGTGGAGTGGGAGGGAGATGACGTGGTGCTCCGCGGCCGCGGCTGGGGGCACGGCGTAGGCTTGTGCCAGATAGGCGCCGCGGTCATGTCCTTCGAGGGCTACGGATACAAGGATATCCTGGGACATTATTATCCCGGGGCAACAGTTGAAAGGATATGAGCAAGTCACGCACACCTTGGCTATGGGTTCCTACACTGTATCTGGTGGAGGGACTTCCCTATGCCATAGTCAATACAATAGCGCTGGCTGTGTTCAAGGATATGGGCGTGGACAACGGCACACTTGGTCCCCTCACGACGCTCATCAGCCTCCCGTGGCTGCTCAAGCCCCTCTGGAGTCCTTTCATGGACATTTTCCGCAGCAAGCGGTGGTGGATACTCCTGACGCAGTTCACGATGTGGGTACTGCTGGCACTGATAGCCGCCTGCCTGCCTTTCTGCACGATGAGCGTGCTTCTCGTGCTCTTTGTGCTGGTTGCATTCGCATCCGCCACGCATGACATTTCCGCGGACGGATACTACATGATAGCCCTTGACAGGACGCGCCAGTCGTCGTTCGTGGGCATCCGCAACACCTTCTACCGTGGTGGCCTCGTCCTCGGGCAGGGCCTGCTGGTCATGCTCGGCGGCGTGCTGCAGAAACGTACCGGCGACATCCCGCGCGCCTGGGGGACGGTCCTGCTGATCTCAGCTGGTCTGCTGGCTCTCATCGCGGTCTACCATGCCTTCAAGCTGCCGCGAGTGGATGACGATACCGACAAGCGGGATGCCAAGTCAGCTTCCCAGATCTGGGCGGAGTTCGCCGAGTCGTTCCGCTCGTTCTTCTTAAAGAAAGGCGTGTGGTGGGCCATAGCCTTCATGCTGCTTTTCCGTCTGCCGGAGGCGCTGTCGCTCAATTTGTTATATCCCTTCTTCAAGGACGGGGCTGAAGTGGGTGGCCTCGGTGCCGGCACCGAAATGTACGGTCTCGTGTACGGCACCTTCGGTGTCGTGGCGCTGCTGCTCGGCGGCATCCTCGGCGGCCTGTACGCCTCGCGATGCGGCCTGCGCCGCGCCATGTGGCCCATGGCCCTGTCGCTGGCGTTGCCGTGCGCCGTTTACCTCCTGATGGCCATATTCCGCCCGACAAGCGTCTGGACCATTGGCTCGCTGATAGTCCTGGACCAGTTCGGATACGGGTTCGGCTTCACCGCCTACACCCTGTTCATGATGCAGTTCGTGGACGGTCCGCTCAAGACTTCGCACTATGCTATCTGCACAGCCTTTATGTGGCTGTCGATGAAGCTCCCGGCCCTCGTGGCCGGATACCTCCAGCAGTGGCTGGGATACACCGGATTCTTCACGCTTGTGATGGTGTCCTGCCTCGGAACCTTCCTGGCGGCCGCCATCGCCCGCAGCAAGATACTGACTGAAACCAACATCAACCCCATAAATAAAAACTCTAAAAAGTTATGAAAAAATTATTGTTGCTCGCCGGAGTGCTGGCCCTGCTGGCCGGCTGCCGGACCCAGGAGAAGCTGAGCCCCGTCCTCACCATCGAAGGCGGCCAGGTTCAGGGCGTCTTGGCTGACAATGTCAAGGACGTATTCGTATTCCGCGGTATCCCTTATGCCGCACCTCCGATCAGGGAGAACCGTTGGAAGGCTCCCCAGCCCGTCGTTCCTTGGGATGGCGTGTATCTTGCCAAGCGCTTCGGCAACCCCAGCTACCAGCACATCCAGTACAAGGGTGGCTACTACACCGAGTGGGGATATGGCGACGAGGCTCCTTTCAGCGAGGACTGCCTCTATGTGAATGTCTGGACCAAGAAGCCGGGCAACACAAGTGCTAAACTCCCTGTCGCACTTTGGATTCATGGCGGCGGCTACCGTGAAGGTTTCGGTACCGAGCCCGAGTTTGACGCCCAGGAGTGGGCAGGCAAGGACGTCGTCCTCGTCTCCATCAACTACCGTCTCGGCGTCTACGGCTTCATGGCCCACCCGCTTCTCTCCGAGGAGAGCCCCAACGGCGTTTCCGGAAACTACGGTATCCTCGACATGATCCAGGCCCTCAAGTGGATCCAGAAGAACGTCGAGCAGTTCGGTGGTGACCCGAACAACGTCATGATCTTCGGCCAGAGCGCCGGCGGCGGTGCTGTCCGCACCCTCTGCGAGTCTCCTCTCGCCCGCGGCCTCTTCCACAAGGCGGTCATCATGAGCGCCGGCGGCCTCACCGTTCCCAACGCCAATGCTGCAGCCGGCCGTGGCCGCGGCGGTTTCCCGATGATGGGATTCCCCGGAGCACAGGCCGAGCCCAAGCTCGCTCCCTACAAGGCTCCCGTCGCTCCTGAAGGCCTGAGTGCTTTCGAGCGTGCCGAGTTCAACAGCAAGGTCGTCCTCGACTGGGGTGGCTACAACACCCTCGAGAAGATGCGTGCTGCCGATACCGAGGTCATCCACTCCATCGGCGCCATCTATTCCTCCGCTACCGGCAACCGTGAGAGCCTCAGCGGCAGTCCTCTCGTGGACGGCTATGTCTCCAAGGAAAGCTTCGACGCTGCCGCCCTTGACGGCACCCTCGCTGATGTTCCTTACATGATCGGCTACACCATGAACGACATGGGCAACCTCTCCGGCGGCATCGAGGCCTTCTGCCTCAACCGTCAGGAGAAGGGCAACAAGGCCTGGGCCTACGAGTTCGCCCGTCCGCTCCCGGATGACGGCTCGCATCCCGAGGTGACCGTCCGTCTCAAGGGCGCATTCCACTCCTCCGACCTCTGGTATGTCTTCAAGTCCCTGCAGCACGGCTGGCGTCCCTGGACCCAGGGCGACTGGGATCTGTCCGAGAAGATGCTGACCGCATGGACCAACTTCGCCAAGTACAGCGATCCTAACGGCCCTAACGGTGGCGAGTGGACCCCTTGCACCAAGGAGAACAACAACTTCATGATCTTCAAGCTCGACAAGGACGACAAGGAAGCTTCCGAGATGGGACAGCCTGTCACCGAGCTCGGTTACTAGTTGAAGAATTGATGTAATGAAAAGGCTGACCATCGGCCTGGCCGTACTTCTTTCAGCCCTGGGCGCTTGCGCCCGGGGCGTTTCGGGCACGCCCTCTGCGACGGCTCCGGGGGACTCCCCGGAAGCCGTCAAGGAGGACTCCCGGGAGGTGATCCCGGGAGTCGAGGTGCTCGAACGCTCGGGCTTTGAATGTCTCCGGGGCAAGAAGGTCGGCCTGCTCACCAATCCAAGCGGTATCGACCGTAACCTCAGGTCTACGGTCGATATCCTTTTTAACGCTCCGGAAGTCGAGCTCAAGGTGCTGTTCGCCCCTGAGCACGGCGTCCGCGGCGACGTCTATGCCGGAGGCCGCCTGTCCGACACGGTCGACGAGGCCACCGGCCTCCCTGTCCAGTCGCTCTACGGCAGCACGCGCACTCCCACTCCGGAGATGCTCAAGGGACTGGACGCCGTGGTGTACGACATCCAGGATGTCGGCACGCGTTCATACACCTTCATCAGCTCACTCGGCCTGCTGATGCGCGCCTGCGCGGAGCAGGGCGTCGAGGTCGTCGTCCTCGACCGCCCCAACCCGCTCGGCGGGCTCAAGGTCGAGGGTTGTCCCGTCGAAGACGGGTATT
>JAFYZE010000173.1 GCA_017548805.1 Bacteroidales bacterium | reverse complement strand
GTCGCGCGAGACCAGAATGCGCATGCGCATGCCGAAATACTTCTGTGCGAAGCCGATAAGGACAGTAAGCACTTCCTTGCCAAGCAGCACGATGGAGATGATAGTCAGGATGCGTGCGGCCTTGGACCATGCGAAATCCTTGGCCGTGACCAGCGCATTGACGGAGTCGACCGTCCTGTCGAGCACGATGGCGTTGACCTGCGCGAACAGGGAACTGATGAGCGTAAGGGTCAATGTCGCAACCACCAGCCATTTGTATGGGATGACATACTTCCAGATCTTGCCGAAGAGCTCCCAGATGGTCATGTTAGTCCGTTTCTTCATATCTTCAATATTGCTTTCTATATTTCAGGCTTCCTAAGTTCTTGTAAAACAGCATTCCCGATGTGTCTGGCACGTACTTGACGTCACGGCGTTCCCAGGTATGCGGATCGACGGCGAAAGTCACCGGCTCGCGCGGTCCCTCCAGGGTGAAACCCAGTTCGCGGTAAGCCCTGCCGTCCGACCATTCAAGGTCTGCATAGGTCATAACGTCCTCCGGATGCACTTCAGAGACAAAAGTCTCCAGAAGTTTTCCCATTCCTCCTTCCACCCGTATGCCGGGAAGCGACGCATAGCGCACCCATTCGTGGGAGCGGACGCGTCGTCCTCCGATGACGCGGTTGCGGGCCTTGGAGAATGTCGCCACGGCGACAAGGTCCCCTGGCTGCGGGCCCGGAAGGTCTTTCGTTCCGCTCAACTGCCCTTTCTCACCCGTGACACGTTCCACGAAAAGGCCGTAGCGGAAACGGCTCAGGGCATCGCCGTAACTGTGTGTCTGCGAGAGGAATGCAGCAGCAACGGACCGCTCGATGCGCCTCACGGAGCAGTTGCGGGCGTACACCTGCCGGAACTGTCCGCAATGCGCCAGCAGGCGCAGGCGGACCGCCTCCCCGGCAGTGCGCCAGCGGTCTTCAGTCACGAAGACCGCCTTTCCCACTAGGGGTTCCAGGGAAAGTCGCTGAGCCTCGGCGGCGGACATATCCCGGGCCGTGAGCGGGACGGGCACGATGTCCGGACGACCGCCAAGGCCGTTCGAGGACAGGAACAGGGATAATTCGTCGACAAAATCCATTACGCGAATCGATTATACAAATTTATTGAAAAACCCTGAAAAACAATACGCTCTCCGATTCATGCAATAAGGAAAATTTGGCTATATTTGTACATTATATGTACAAGTCAAAGAAACAACGATAAAACCATACACCATGTACGACAACGAAAAAGGGCTCTATGTCGCCCACGGCCCCAAAGGCCCCATCTCCATCCTCGGCAAAATGTCCAATAGGCACGGGCTCATCTCCGGAGCCACCGGCACCGGCAAGACCGTGACGCTCCAGGTCCTGGCCGAGAGCTTCTGTGAGGCAGGCGTTCCCTGCTTCATGGCTGACATGAAAGGTGACCTAAGCGGCATCAGCCAGGCCGGTTCCATGTCCGGCTTCATCCAGAAGCGCTGCGTGGAGTTCGGCATCGAGAATCCCGATTTCCATGGCTGTCCTGTACGTTTCTATGACGTATTCGGCGAGCAGGGCCATCCCATGCGTACCACCATATCCAACATGGGCCCGCAACTGCTGGCACGCCTCATGGGCCTCAACGAGACCCAGACCGGCGTTCTCAACATCGTCTTCCGCGTTGCGGACGACCGCGGCCTGCTGCTGCTTGACCTCAAGGACCTTCGTTCCATGCTGGGCTATATCGCCGAACATGCCAGTGAGTTCACGGCCAATTACGGCACGGTGACCGCCATGAGCGTAGGGGCCATCCAGCGCGCTCTCCTGGAGCTCGAGAACCAGGGTGCCAACAAGTTCTTCGGCGAGCCATCGTTCGACATCTATGACCTCTTACAGTGCGAGCAGGGCAAGGGCGTGATGAGCGTCCTCGCAGCTGACAAGCTCATGCTCAATCCCAAGCTTTACTCCACCTTCCTCCTCTGGCTCATGAGCGACCTGTACGCCCAGCTTCCGGAAGTCGGTGACATGGACCTTCCTAAGCTTGTATTCTTCTTCGACGAGGCGCATACCCTGTTCGACGACACGCCCAAGGCGCTGGTCAGCAAGATAGAGCAGGTCATCCGCCTGATTCGAAGCAAGGGTGTCGGCATTTATTTCGTCACACAGAATCCTACCGACGTCCCGGACAACATCGCCGGACAGCTCGGAAACCGCGTCCAGCACGCGTTGCGCGCGTATAGTCCGAAGGAGCAGAAGGTCGTCAAGGCTGCGGCCGAGACCTTCCGCGCCAATCCCGAATTCAAGACCGAGGATGCCATCATGGAGCTCGGTACCGGCGAGGCCCTCGTTTCGTTCCTCGACGAGAAAGGCGCTCCGACCATGGTCGAGCGCGCCAAGATCCTCTTCCCTCTCAGCCAGATAGGAGCGATTACCGAGAGCCAGCGCGAGACCATCATCAAGCAGAGCCGCGTCTACGGCCGTTACGACCACATGGTCGACCGCGAGAGCGCCTTCGAACTGCTTCTCGCCGAGAGCGAGGTGGCAGCCAAGGCCGCCGAGAAGGAGCGTGCAGAGGCCGAAGCTGCAAAGGCTGCCGAAAAGAAAGCCAGGGAAGAGGCCAAGGAAGAGGAGCGCCAGAGCAAGGAAGCGGCCAAGAAAAAGTCGTCCAAGTCCAAGAAATCTGTCGGAAAGGCCATCATCGGTACAGCCGTCGGCGCCGCTATCACAAGCGTCACCAACAGCATCGGCAACGAAGTCGCCAACAGCGTGACCGGCAAGAAAACCAAGGGCAAGACCAGCGCGAAGGACGTGGCCGGCAAGGCCGTCAAGTCCGCCACCACCACCGCCATGCGCAAGCTTACCCGTTCCATCCTGGGCAACCTATTGAAGTAAAACATGGGAAAACTGTTCGACGAGCTTTCCAAAGACTATCGGCTCAAGGAAGGCTTGAAAACCTGTATTAACTGCGGTACCTGCACCGCGATATGTCCTGCGGCAGAGTTTTACCGCTACGATCCCCGCAAGATCGTGGATACCGTCCAGCGAAAGGATGATGCTGAGATAGAAGCTCTGCTCAAGAGCGAAACCATCTGGTATTGCGGCGAGTGCATGTCCTGTGTCACCCGCTGTCCGCGCAAGAACGGCGCCGGCCTCGTGATCATGGCCCTGCGCAATCTCTCCATCAAGATGGGTTATTTCACTTGTTCGGAGAAGGGACGTCAAGTCTATCCCCTCACCAAGGCCTTGAACGGGAATGTCCTCAACTATGGTTACTGTGTCCATCCCGCCACGTTCGCCTATGCGGACCATCCCGAGTCCGGGCCCGTCTTCGACTGGGTACTTAAGAACAAGGAAGAAGTCTACGGCAGATTGGGAGCGAACTATCAAGGTAAGGGACCGGGAGTCCTGCGCCGGATCCCACAGGAGGATCTTGACGAGCTGAAGGCCATCTATGATGTCAGCGGCGGCACTGAGCGCCTTGAACTTGTAGAAAAGTATTCAAGGGCCAAGGCCGAAGAGATGGGCATGAGCATCGAGGAGTACACAGCTTATACTTTCAACCATTGCTCCCCGGGGCATCTAAACAACGAAGAATAGATCTATGATATACCAAGGAAAGCAGAAAATCTGGTCCGACTACCAGAAAGAAATCCCGGACGACCATTGGTTCTATGTCCGCAGTTGCATACGGCAGAGTTTCTTCCCCGCGTCGGAGAAGTATTTCCTGAAGATATGCCGGGACCTTCTCGGGAAGGATATTTACGAGACAGAGCATCATACTACATGCGGAGGAATCGCATATCACAGCGACACCATTCCCCAAGAGACTGCCATGACCATCGTTGCAAGGCAATTCGCCTTGATGAAGGAAGCTGGATACAAGAATCTGGTTACTTCCTGCATCACTTCTTTTGGAAACTATACCGAGATCATCGAGACCTGGCGGGAGTTCCCCGAACTGGAGGCAAAGATCCGGGAGAATCTATGGAAGGCCTGCAGGCGCGAGTTCGACATTCCGAAGTATGTTGCCCATGCCAGCGACCTTGTGTACAAATTCAGGGACGATATTGCCGGTATGGCGAAGTTCCACCTTGTCGACGGAGTGACCGGAGAGCCCCTGCGCGTTGTAGAACATATTGGCTGCCACTATTCAAAGATGTTCCCCCACAAGGGTATCGGCGGTGCTGAATACCCCTGCGTACTCAGCGGAATGGTCGAGTCCTGGGGAGGGCATGTTATAGACTATCCCGAGCGCAGGCATTGCTGCGGCTTCGGTTTCAGGCAGTATCTCGTACGGGCCAACCGAGGCTACAGCGTATCCAACACCCACAAGAAGTTCGAGTCGATGGAACCTTATCATCCCGACATGATCATCACCAACTGTCCAGGGTGCCCGTATTTCCTCGACCGCTGGCAATATGTCATCTCCGAGATGGAAGGAAAGACTTATGGGCAGAACGGCTACGGCATTCCCGCTCTCACATATGAAGAGGTGGCGGGCCTCGTGCTGGGCTTCGACCCCTGGGATCTCGGACTCCAAATCCATCAAGTCGCAGTGGAACCCCTTCTTGAGAAGATCGGGATTCCGTACAATTCCAAGACCAAGTATCTAGGTCTGAATGGCAAGGAGATAATGAAACCTGGACTTCCCACTGTCCTGAAATGCTGCTGAAATGAAAGACAACATCGTAATCGTCGGCGGAGGAATCGCCGGAATGGAAGCAGCAAGGCAGCTGCTTATGCTGGGCTACAAGCCCATCCTAGTTGAAAAAACAGACCACCTGGGCGGACATGTCGCCGACTGGCACTGTCTGTTTCCCGATATGACCCTCGCCCGAGAGGTGATTGAAAACCTGGCCGGACAAATAAAAGAGGCCAACATTTTCCTGGAGACGGAAGTGTCCTTCATCAATAAGATGAAGATGGGTTACAATGTGATGTTCTCCAACGGAGTCAATGTCATATGCAAGGCCATACTCCTTGCCACGGGCTTCGATCTTTTCGACGCCTCCAAGAAGGAGGAGTACGGCTACGGCATATACGACCAGGTCATGACGAACCGCGACCTAGAGCAGTGGTTCAATACCGGAGATGACAAGAGGATAACAGGCAAGGACATCAAGAAGGTCGGTTTCGTCCATTGCGTGGGCTCCCGCGACGTCAAGGCCGGCAACCAGCAGTGCTCCAAGGTCTGCTGCATTACCGCCATCAAGCAGGCGATGGAGATGAAGGAGCGCTTCCCAGATGCAGAGATCTACTGTTTCTATATGGACCTCAGGCTCTTCGGCAAGAAATACGAGGACTTTTACATCAAGGCCCAGATGGAGAGCGGCATACACTTCATCCGCGGCCGCGTGTCCGAGGTCAGCGAGAACCTCCAGGGACAGGTCATTGTCAAGACAGAGGACACCCTGTCCGGCAAGCCTGCCAAAATCACGCTTGACCTGCTTGTCCTGATGGCCGGAATAGTCTGCAACAGGGAGGCTGTGCAGACAGCTTCGCTGGTACAGGTCACGACAGACTCCGACGGATTCCTGAAGAGCAAGGACAACATCCTCAATATCATAGAGACAGATTCCAAGGGAGTCTTCCTTGCAGGAACGGCAACTGGAGCCAAGACTGTTCCGGAAACGGCCGCCGAAGCCCGTGCGGTCGCTCTCGCCATACACAACTATCTCGTATCGCAGCAATGATGGAGTTCGGTTTCAGCATATCGCCAAGTTCGACGATGAACCTTGACAAGGTCGATTTCTCGCTATACGAGCGGCTTTGTGAAGTCGAGCCGGATGCGAAGAAATGCATGGCGTGCGGCAGCTGCTCCGCCACCTGCACGGCCGGTCCCTGGACGGGGATGAGTGTTCGCAAGGTTATTCTGGATATACAGCGTGGAAAGGAAATGGAGGCTGCCAGGCTGCTCAAGAGCTGCATGCTTTGCGGCAAATGTTCCATGGTCTGCCCCAGGGGTATCAACACAAGGCATCTGATCCTTTCCCTATGCCGCATATATAAGGAGGAAGAGAAATGATTGACCGTTTTGCATCGGGCTTCGATCCCTTCGTAATCCCCTTCCTCATTGGAATGGCCTTTGTCCTGGGATACTGCATCATCGGGGCGATACGCCTGATCCTGCAGCTGGATGCCGAAGACAAGAAGAAGTTTTTCCTGTCTCTCATCACCTCCAAGACCATCTGGAAGAATCTCAAGGACTTGTTCCTCAACTGTTTGATCCATGTCAAGCTATGGAAGCGCAACAAGCTTCTGGGCTACATGCATTCCAGCATCGCGTTCGGATGGTTCATGCTGATACTCCTCGGACATATAGAATGCTTCATTTACATGCCCCACAGGGTAAAGCTCTTCTACTACCCGATATTCTTCAACTATTTTGTCGCTGAGAACGAATACACGCTGCGCGGAGCCATCTTCTTCTTTCTGATGGACTTCTTCCTGCTCGTCGTGCTCAGCGGCATCGCACTGGCCATCATCAAGAGGGTCCGTTCGCGCCTGTTCGGAATGCGCAGGACAACGAAGCCAACCCTTCTGGACCGCGTCGGGTTGTACTCGCTCTGGCTGATCTTCCCTCTTCGACTGCTTGCGGAGAGTTTTACGGCGCATATCAGCGGAGGCTCGTTCCTGACCATTCCCATGAACATGATGTTCAAGGCTTTCCTCGGAGACGAGATGAACATGCTGCCTACCTGGTGGGCGTATTCCATCTGCCTCTGCATCTTCATGTGCGTCCTGCCCTTCACCCGCTACATGCACATCCCTGCCGAGATGCTGCTGATCCCTTTCCGCAATGCCGGACTCACGATCAAGCACGCGCGCAAGGGCTTTGCCAAGGCGCAGGTCTATAGCTGCCCGAATTGCGGAGTCTGCATCGACGCATGTCCGATGAGCATCAAGAAAGCCAACATCAAGGATACTACAGTCTACCTCAACCGCAACATCAGGCGCAAGAATGAAGAGAGGGTCGAAGAGATCAGCGACAAATGCCTGCTCTGCGGCAAGTGTACCGCCGTGTGCCAGGTTGGAGTGGACGGCCCCCAGATGCGAATCGCACAACGTTCCATCCGTAAATATGGCCTGGACCAGGACTATTCCGACATTGACATATCCAAGATAAAGGATGCCGTTTCCGCAGAACCCTCGAATGACAGGGTCCTGTATTTCGCAGGCTGCATGACGCAGCTCACTCCGGCCATCAGCCGGGCCATGGAGTCCGTATTCCGCAAGGCAGGCGTGGACTATGCCTTCATGGACAAGGACGGCGGCCTGTGTTGCGGACGGCCCATACTCATGGCCGGACGCTTCGACCAGGCCCGCCAGCTGATACGCAAGAATAAGGAGATCATCAAGGCCAGCGGAGCCGGCACCCTCGTACTCTCCTGCCCCATCTGCTACAAGATCTTCCGTGAGCAATACAAGCTCGAAGGCATACGCGTGGTGCACCATACCGAATACATGCTCGAGCTTGTCCGTGCCGGAAGGCTCATTTTGGAAGGTGGCAACGGAAGCATGGTCTATCACGACCCGTGCGAGCTTGGCCGTGGCAGCGGAATATACGAGCAGCCGAGGGAGCTCCTCAACCAGACAGGCGAGCTCGTCGAAGCCGAGAAGAACAGGGATATGAGCATATGCTGCGGAGGCAGCCTCGGAAGCCTGACGCTCGGATTCGACAAGCGTGAAGACATGACCCGGAACGCCTTGCACAATCTCACGGAAGGCGACCCGGATACGATCGTTACGGCATGTCCTTTGTGCAAGAGCACATTCGCCCTCTATGCCGACAGGCCTGTGGAGGACATCGCCGAGACCGTCGACAAACACACGAAATGAACAAGACCGCCGATTACAGATTTACCATCATAGTCCCCGTTTTCAACGAGGAGGATAACATACATACTTTGGAGGAAAGGCTTGCCGCATTCCTCCCGGAATGCCGTGAGAAAGCATGCGTGCTTTTCGTCGACGACGGGTCTACGGATGCCAGCGCGGAGCGCCTGCGTGAGATATGCGCGCGCAATCCGGACTTCTTCCATATCGGATTCGTAAAGAACGCCGGGCTGAGCGCCGCCCTCAAGGCGGGCATCGACTACACCGAATCGGAATACCTCGGCTACATGGACGCCGACTTGCAGACGGCTCCTGAGGATTTCAATCTCCTCCTGGAGCATATTGCGGACTACACGATGGTCACAGGCATCCGCGCCAACCGCAAGGACACGCCTTTCAAGCGCTTCCAGTCGAAGTTCGCCAACGGTTTCCGCCGCATGATGACCCATGACGGGGCCACGGACACCGGGTGCCCGCTTAAGGTCCTGCATACCGGCGCGGCGAAACGCCTGCCCCTTTTCAAGGGGATGCACCGCTTCCTGCCGGCACTTGTATTGCTCCAGGACGGCGGCTGCTACAAGCAGGTGCCGGTCCGGCATTTCCCGCGTACTGCGGGCAAATCCAAGTTCCACTTGTGGAACCGTCTGGCTGGACCATTCGCGGACTGCTTCGCATACCGCTGGATGAAGCCACGCTACATCAACTATAAGGTCGGCGAATCAGACCTCGTCTAGCCCATGGACAGCCCGTTCTGGATATACTGCATAGGATTGTCCGCCCAGATATTCTATTTCGGGCGGATATTCGTCCAGTGGTACCTGTCCGAGAAGAACAAGACCGTCGAGTCCCCCACCCTGTACTGGGTTTTCAGCACCATAGGCTCGATGATAATGTTCCTGTACGGATGCCTGAGGAATGATTTCGCAATCATCTTCGGTGAATTCATCACTTTCTACATCTATATGTGGAACATCAAGGCGAAGGGGCTCTATGACAGGATGCCCCGCTTCGTTCCCTATGTACAGGCATTGATCCCCGTTGCGGCGCTGTTCATACTGATGCACGACATTCCGCGCTTCGCGGAGAACTTCTTCCAGGACGAGGGTCT
>JAFYZE010000172.1 GCA_017548805.1 Bacteroidales bacterium | reverse complement strand
GCGACGATGATGGCAGGAAGGACGAGCCAAGTCAAAAGCTTTTTGAGAAATCCGTTCATTATTTTTGAGTTTTATTATAATCAAATGTCGGACAAAGTTATAAAAATCATTTATGAAATGCAATAATCTTTGTAAATTTGCATCTGAAAAAAAAGATATGACCCCAACCGTCACAGAAGCGAAGATACACAGGCTTGAAAGCATGCTGGAAGCGGCCTCCAAGGTCTCCGTCGTCACCCATACGAGACCCGACGGAGACGCCATAGGCAGCACCTCAGCCATGGTATGCCTGCTCAGGGGCCTCGGCAAGGACGCAGTGCTGCTCCTTCCCGACGGCTACCCGGACAACCTCGCTTTCGTGGTTGGTGAGACATGCGACGGACATGTCATGAGGTGCGACCTCGATCCCGTGGCCGTCAAGGCCCGGATCGCCGGGAGCGACCTCGTGATCGGCATGGATTTCAGCGGTTTCGACCGCGCGGAAGGCATGCAGGAAGCCCTGCAGGCCTCACGCGCCGCCAAACTCCTCATCGACCACCATATCGGCCCTCAGGAGAAGGATTTCGACCTGGTTTTCTCCGAGACGGAGATATCCTCGACATGCGAGCTCCTCTTCTACATCCTGGTCGAGACCAAGTGGGCCGGCGGTGACGCCTCGAAACTCCCCATGCCAGTGCTGCGCGCCCTGATGACCGGCATGACCACGGACACCAACAATTTCGCCAACTCGGTATTCCCGAGCACTTTTGAGATGGCGTCCCGCATGCTTGAGGCCGGAGTGGACAGGGACGGCATCATCTCGGAGCTTTACAACCGTTTCCGCGAGAACCGCCTGCGCATGACCGGGCACCTGGTCAAGGACAACATGCGCATCCTGCCCAACGGCGTCTCGTACATCGTCGTCAGGCGTTCCGAGCTGGAGGAGTACGACATCCGCGAGGGCGAGACCGAAGGCATCGTGAACATGCCGCTCACCCTGGACAAGGTGAGGATGAGCATGTTCCTCCGCGAGGACGACGGCTTCTTCAGGGTGTCCATACGCTCCAAGCGCGGCACCTCCGCATTCCGTCTCGCCTCGACCCGCTTCCATGGCGGGGGTCATGAGCAGGCCGCCGGAGGGCGCCTGTATTTCCCCGGTGACATCGCCGAAGCATCGATGGCCGAAGCGTACCTGGAAAGGATCACCGACGAGTTTTTCAAGGATTGAAAAGAATGAGATTCAGATACATTGCCACCCTTTTCCTGGCTTCGGCCATGGCCCTAGTCTCCTGCACGAAGGAGAGCAGGGAGCTCATGTACGCCAACCAGGAGACCAGGATAGAGAGCTTCGTGCAGAAACGCCAGGCCGACAATCCCGATACGAGGGTTGTCCACAACGGCGGCGCCACCAGGGTGGTGGTCTCCGAAGGGACGGGTGTCGAGCTTACCGCCCGCGGCAAGGCCACCATCTACTATGCCGGATATAACTTCAGTTCCGGGTCGGTCGGCAACTCCACCCTCTTCGCCACCAACTACAAGGATTTCGCATCTTCCGCGGGATGGAAACTCACCGACGAATCGGTTTTCGTCCCGCTTGAGATAGACCTTTCCGACAAGGACATCATCGACGGACTGCGCAGCGGTCTGGAGGGAGTCCGTGAAGGAGAGGAATGCTACATACTCTTTTCCGGCAAATATGCCTTCGGCAAGAGCAAAATCGGCACGATTCCTGCAAACGCTCCCCTGGCATTCAGGATCTGGGTGCAGCAGGTTGAAAACTAGAACAGAATGAAAATGAACAGATTTGGTATACTAGTCATCGCGGCGGCCGCCGCAGTTTGCTTCTCATGCGTCCGCTCCGAGCAGGCCGGGATCAACGACTCCAACAAGCGCTATTTCGACGCATGGATGAAGATCAACCACCCGGATGCCGTTAGGGATGGGCTGGGCATATACATCATAGAAGAGACCGTCGGGCAGGGACCCAAGGCAGGAGATCCGTCGGATTATCCCTACGCCTACATTTCCTATACTTCCTCCGACCTTGAAGGGACCATAACCGAGACTACGGACGCTGACGTGGCCAAGCAGCTTGGCACATATGCCGGCGCATCCAAGTACTACGGCCCCGTCGTCCGCCCGCGCAACTCCACCGCCGTTACAGCGGGACAGGATATGGTTATCAACAGCATGAACGTCGGAGGCACCCGCAAGGCCGTCATCCCGGGCTGGTTCAATACGATGACCGTCCGCGCCTCCACGGAAGAAGAGTACCTGGAAAAGGTCACCGGCAGCGACGTCATCCTCACCCTGACGCTTCACGAAGTCTTCAAGGACCTCACGGAGTGGCAGCTGGATTCGATTTCCCGTTACCTTACCCACAATTATACGCACCCCGTGGATTCGCTCAAGTACGGATTCTACTACATCCAGACCAAGGCCCCGGACGACGACACTCCCTTCGACAGCGGCGCCACGGTTTATCTCAACTACACCGGCAGGCTCCTGAACGGCGACATTTTCGACACATCCATATCCGAAGTCGCCAAGGATGCCGGCATCTACAACAGCGGCGGCGAGTACTCGCCCATGAAGGTAACGCTGAACGACAATTACGAGGAGATCACTTTCACGACCAGTTCCGGCTCGACAGCCAGCCTCGTCAAAGGTTTCTCCTACTGCATATCCCTGATGAAGGCAGGAGAGAAGGGTACCTGCATATTCTACTCGGACCTGGGATATGAAAGCACGGCCAAGGACCAGATACCGGCATACTCCCCCCTCCGCTTCGACATTGAAATGATCGGCACTGAAAACAAATAACGATGGCGTTGGCAGGCGCAGCACCCACTGAGCTGGGAACCGAGAGGATTGGAAAACTTCTGAAGATGTACGCAGTCCCGGGCATCATCGCCCAGACTGCGGCTTCTCTTTACAATATGGTCGACAGCATCTACATCGGCCATATCAAGGACGTAGGATCCTATGCCATCTCCGGACTCGCGGTGACTTTCCCGCTGATGAACCTCTCCGCAGCCCTCGGCACGCTGGTGGGCGTGGGAGCCATGACGCTGATCTCGGTCCTGCTGGGGCAGAAGAATTATTCCACCGCCGGCAAGGTGCTGTCCAACGTCCTTACGCTCAACGTCGTCATCAGCATCCTCTTCACCATCGTCACACTATCGTTCCTCGACCCGATACTCTATTTCTTCGGGGCCAGCGACAATACCATACCGTTCGCCCGCAAGTACATGACTATCATCCTTCTGGGCAACGTCATCACGCACCTGTATTTCGGTTTCAACGGCATCATACGCGCGGCTGGCAATCCCAAGCTCGCCATGGGCCTGACCCTGTTCACGGTGGCTTCGAACGCGATACTGGACCCCATATTCATCTTCGTGCTGGACCTGGGCATCCAGGGAGCCGCGCTCGCAACCGTCCTATGCCAGACGATGGCGCTGAGCTATTCGATGCGCTACCTCTCGCGCAAGGACAATTTCCTGCATTTCCCCAGGCCGCTGTTCCAGCTCGACTGGCGCATCGCCAAGCAGTCCCTGGCTATCGGCCTCGGACCCTTCCTGATGAATGCTGCATCCTGCCTGGTGGCCCTTTTCATCAACCAGCAGCTGCGCAAGTACGGCGGCGACCTCGCCATCGGCGCTTACGGCATCGTGAACCGCCTGACCATGCTTTTCGTAATGATCTGCATGGGATTCAACCAAGGCCTGCAGCCGATTGCGGGCTACAACTACGGCGCGCGGCAATACTCTAGGGTGAAGGAGGTATTCATCCTGACGGCCAAATGGGAGGTACTTGTCACCACGCTCTGCTTCCTCGTTTCCGAACTCCTGCCCAGGCAGGCCGTGAGTTTGTTCACCAACGATCCCCAGCTGATAGATTTCGCCGCGCACGGCATCAAGACCATGAACATCGCCTTCGCCCTCGTCGGCTTCGGCATGGTATCGGGCAATTTCTTCCAGTGCCTAGGCATGGTGAAGAAGTCCATATTCCTGTCCCTTACGAGACAGCTGCTTTTCCTCCTCCCCTTCATATACACCCTTCCCATCTGGCTGGAAGAGGACGGCGTATGGTGGAGCTTCCCTATCTCCGACTCTTTGAACATCATTGTATCGGCCATACTGATAATCAATATATTCAGGAAGTTCAACAAGCTGAACGACGGGGATGACCCCTCGATCCTGGGCAGCACAATCTCATAATGCCATGAACGCCACCATCATCAACATCGGAAGACAGTTCGGAAGCGGCGGACGCAGGGTTGCCGCGGCGCTGGGCATCCGGCTCGACATCCCGGTATATGACAATGAACTCATCGCGGAAGCTGCCCAGAAGAGCGGTTTCAGCAAGGACCTCTTCATGCAGCGGGATGAGCACAAGAGCAATTTCACGCTGTCCAACCTGTTCGGCTCCATCAACAGATACGGCTCGGCGGAGAGTTTCCTCAACGACAACCGCCTTTTCAAGATCCAGAGCGACGTCATACTCGAGCTTGCCCAGCAGGGGCCGGCCATATTCGTCGGAAGGGCATCGGACTATGTGCTGAGGGAGATGGACTGCCTCGACGTATTCATCACCGCTCCGATCGAAGTCCGCATCAAGGATGTCGCGGAGCGCGAGGGCATCAGCCTTGAAGAGGCTGAGAGCATGATCGCCAAGCGCGACCGCGACCGCGAGTCATATTACAACTACCTGACTTTCGGCAACTGGGGCGTCGCGTCCAACTACGACCTCTGCATAGACTCTTCAATACTCGGCATCGAGGGCACGGCTGACTTCATCGTGGACTTCGGCCGCAAATGCGGGCTGATCAAATGATTCCCAGGAGGAAATATGCCCCCCTGGCTATCCTCGCCGCGCTGGCGGTGACGGTGACCGTACTGGTGGCCGCGCACCGGCCGAAGCCGGTCCCGCCTCCCGTCAATGCCATCCTGAACGAGACCCTCACCAACGCCATGTCCGACAGCGCTTCGCTGCGGGGCATAGACCGGGAGGTGTGGGAGTTCATGCAGTACTGGCGCATCCAGGGAATATCGCTTTCCGTCATGCGCAACGACTCGCTGATGTTCTCCAAGGGATACGGCTGGGCCGACAAGGAGAAGAAGGAGGAGATGACTCCAAGGCATATCCTTCGCCTGGCGTCGGTATCCAAGCTCGTGACGGCCACAGGCATAATGAAACTGGAGGAGCAGGGACGCCTGTCCCTGGACGACTATGTGTTCGGCCCGGACGGCATACTCTGCGACTCCCTCTGGACCGCGCTTATCAAGGACAGCCTGTACTATGAAATCACCGTCGAGCACCTGCTCCGCCACAAGGGAGGATTCTCCACCAGGGGCGGAGACCCGATGTTCAGCACCCGGACCATCATGCTCCAGAACAGGCTCAGGACTCCCCCGGACCAGGAGACGCTGGTGCGCGTCCAACTCCCGAAGCCCCTGGCTTTCGAGCCCGGCAGCACGCAGGAGTACTCCAACTTCGGTTTCCTCCTGCTGTCCATGATCATCGAGAAGGTCACCGGCACCGATTACGAGAGCTGGATGCAGGAGAATATCCTCAAGCCCGCCGGCTGCGTTGACTTCCACATCGCAAACAACTACTATCAGGATAAATACCCCAACGAGGTCCGGTATTACGTCCAGCCTGACGACAGTCCGGTGGATGAGTACAACAACAGCGGACGCAAGGTCGTGCGCTGCTACGGCGGCAACGACATCCGCGCGCTTTCCGGCGCCGGAGCTTGGGCGGCGTCCACGGCAGAGCTCTGCCGTTTCGTCGCCTCCATCGACGGCAGGCCGGAGGTCCCGGACATCATCAGCGTCGAGAGCGTCCGGCGCATGACTGAATGGTTCGACCCTGACACCTTCTCCCTCGGCTGGAACGATACCAAACCCACCGGCGAATGGACGCGCACCGGCACCTTCTCGGGCACCAGCGCGCTCATCAAGTATTTCCCTGACGGGGAATGCTGGGTGCTCGTGACCAACACCAGCACCTGGCGCGGAGCCGGCCTGGCGCCTTTCACTACCGAGATGTTCGAAAAGAGCAGGACCGCTTGCTCGGCCCTGCTCCCTCACAGAAATCTGTTCTACGCCCAGGAAGAGACCTTCCCGGAATAATCCTTATTCTTCCCCTGCCATCACGAGGCGCATGGTATCGCGCGCGATGACGAGTTCCTCGTCGGTGGTGATGAGAGCCACCTTGACCTTGGAGTCCGGGGTGGAGAGCATCGTGTCGACGCCCTGGGCGACATTGGCCTCGAAGTCGAACTTGAGCCCCATGTAGGAGAAATTCTCGCATACGCGGCGGCGCAGGCGGGCGTTGTTCTCGCCGATGCCGGCCGTAAAGAAGATGGCGTCAACGCCGTCCATCACGGCGATGTAGGAGCCGACTAT
>JAFYZE010000028.1 GCA_017548805.1 Bacteroidales bacterium | reverse complement strand
CTGCTGCCCAGCATCGTGTACCGCTGGAGCAACCCAGCTTCGCCGCCGCTTCCGAGCAGGTCCACGTCGGTGAGACGACGGGCCGACAGGCGACCGCCACCCGTCAGGACGGTGATGAACTCGCCCGCCTTCGCGGTGAACCGATCGATGTCGCCCGCAGCGGGCAGGGGAGCGCTGAAACGGATTCCGAACGCGGCCGTCTGCGCATGCGGACGGATTGCGGAGGCCTTGGCGGCCATCGTCAGGAACAGGAACTGCCGGTGCGTGAGGAACCGCCTCCCGGCGAAGTGTGACTCGTAGGCGTCGTGAAGGAAACGACCGTCATAGCAGGGAACGAACCGGTCGTACAGAAACAAGTCCTGCCGGTGGACCATCGTCCAGGGCGGGAGGATGCGAGTGGCGGAATGGAACGCGGTGAGGATGTCATCGTACCCGCCCTCAGTCAATGAGAAGGCAACGGGAAGCTCCAGTTCCCAGCCGATGGTGACATCGCCCCGCTTGGAGACGATGAGTCCGTCCTTAACACTCTGGATGGGGAAGACCGTATCCAGGTCCATCTTCCTGTAGACTGTTTCCATACGATTGTCAGTTATTGCCGTTAATTAACTTGCAGAAAGGTTGTGGACGCACCCGGTAGAAGCGCGGATACTTCCGAGCGTCCAGCCGGATTGCGAACTCCCGGTCGCTGGTGCGGTCTTGCAAGAGCATGACGAATACATAGGCGCAGGCGGCACCCAGGATGAACAGGACGAATCCGAAGATTCCCGCCGTGGCGGCACCGATGATGACGGCCAGCATCAGGACCACACCGGCAAGAATCAGGTACCAGGTGATGAACCTGCCCTTGATTCCGAAGAAGACCTGCGGCTTGTCGAGCGCCCTGTAGACCTTGCATTTCATCCCGGATCAGAGCATGGTATAGTTGATGACCTGGAGGATGATGACCGCGACGAGCAGTCCGCCGCCAATCTTCGTCAAGGCGTCGTTCGAGGTCGGATCGCCCTTGAAGTACTTATATAAGTTCACTCCAAGCATCCCGACGCCGACGAGTCCCATGATGATGGAGACTACATTAATGATGGGACCGGCCAAACTCTTCAGCGTACTTTCGGCTCCGGTGAGGATGCTCTCGGCATTGACGTGCGTGCCGGAACCCTGAGCCTTGGCAACGATGGTTGCTAGGGTGGCAGTCAATGCGGACCCTGTTTTTCTGAAAATGTTTCTCTTATCCATATTCGAATTGGTTGATGATTTGAATTCCTGTTCTAGTCCGATGTCATATCCTGGGGAGCCTCTTCCTCCATGTCAATGACAGTTACAGGTTCGTAGGGCTCCTGCTCTACCTTCTGTTTCCGGGGGGATGGATCGAAGGCAATCTCATATCCCATGGACCTGAGTCGGTTGACGATCTCCTGTTTTTCTTCTGGCGTTCGTTTCGGGTCCTTCAGTTTGTCCAGGTCGGTCTCTTCCTTGATTTCGGTGATCTGCAACATCACTTCCATCGGCATCCGGTCACCTTGGGGGATAGACATCCGAAGTCTTCCGGGACCGGCCGGTGTGACTTTGACCATTGAGTCAGGTGAGAGGAGGTCGGCCTGAGGTGTATCCGATGTTCTTTTCTTCCCGGGCAAGATATAGGCGATTCCGACTGCGGCAACGCAAATCGCCAGGACTAGCAGTATGACAAATACCAGTTTCATCCGTTTCGTTTAAAAAGCCATAAGGCTTACTCTGTTGTAGGTACTTTAAGCTGTTTTGCTGCAAAGATATCACTTTATTTGATAATTACGACAAATTATATTAAATTTCGTACAATAAAATAAGCGGTATAATACATAAAAGACTTGATGAAGATGAATGCGAGAATTCTCCCTCCCTCGCAAAAGACTTCGGAAAAAGCTCCAGGTTTTCGCTTTTTCCGCGGCTGCTTTTGCCGTGCCCTTGTGCTTTTCCATTTGCGTCGAAATCCTTCAGGATTGCGGCCACACCATGTGGCGCATCCCTCGGATTCTTCCGCGAAGTTAAAAGCACACCCACATGAGCATGATTTATCTAATGAGAACTGTGAAGGACGGAGGCCGGAGCCGCCTGCGTCCGATGCCTTACCAGGCAGACCCGTCCGGGAAGGACATCATCTCCGACCTGAATATCCAGGCCAATACCGCGATCCGTGCCGCCTACCCGGTTGGGACGGTCTTCGCATCCGAGACCCTCGAACTGCGTACGAGGAGCCTTACCCCTTTTTACTCTGCCGGGGACATCTTCCCCGTCAGCATCGACACCAAGGATCTCGTGGACGCGAGCCACACTCCGACGACCGAGATGCTCGACGCCTACAACGACTATATGGCGAACCACCGGGTGAACGACGCCGGGGCTCCGTCAACGGGTATCTTCAACGAGGACGGTGTTGCGGCGAAGCCGATGACGCTGCTGGACAAGATCCGGAAGAACCCGCGCTATGCAGTGCCGACCATCGCCCAGGACGGCTTCTGGGTGCGGGAGGACAACTGGTACCTGCTGCTCGTGAACCTCCTCCAGCAGGAGAACACGCTCTTCACCGGCCCCTCCGGGACGGGCAAGACGGAGTTGGTGCTGACGGCCTGCCGCAAGCTCGGCCTTCCGTGCCACGTGTACGACATGGGGTCGATGTACGACCCGATTTCCGAAATGCTCGGCGTGCACCGGATCGCCCCGGACGGTTCCTCCGTATTCGACTACGCCTCCTTCACGCAGGACATTCAGGAGGAGGGTGTGATTCTTCTCGACGAGCTGTCCCGTGCGACGCCTGCCGTCAACAACATCCTGCTTCCGTGTCTGGACAGCCGCAGGGCGCTTCCCGTGGAGATGGCCGGGACGAAGGACTGCCGTTCGATACCCGTCCATCCGAAATGCCGTTTCGTGGCGACAGCGAACATCGGCGCGGAGTACACGGGCACCAATATGATGGACCGGGCGCTGATGGACCGTTTCTTCCCGGTGGAACTCTCCTATATGCCAGAAGACAGCGAGGTGGCCGTGCTGGTCAATCGCTATGGCATCCCGATGACGGACGCGATGAACATCGTCAAGGCTGCGGATGCCGTCCGCTCCAATTACAACAAGGAGGAGTTGGGTACGACGCTCTCCACCCGTGAGACGCTCAGGGCCGCCCGGATGGTCTCTGCGGGATACCCTGCGATGACGGCAATGGAACTGACCTTCCTGCCCCTGTTTGAAGGGACGAAGGCCGAGGGGGAGCGGAGCATCGTTTGGAATGCGATTCTCGCCAATTGACGGATAACAACTGAAACATAAGACAATGAAAACGGATATTTCCAATTTGACTCCAGAGGAGAAGCTGGATCTTCTTACGAAGGATTTCCTCGAGCGGGACGGCGACCATTTCGTCCGGATCCGCAAGGAGGGCCGGCTCGGATGGGAGGATACGCTCGCAGAGGATTCCGCCTACTCGGCTATGATCCTGAACCCGAAGAGCGACGAGGAACTGGTCAAGAACGCCTACCGGCTTGCCTGCCAGATGATCGTCGCGATGGACGCGCCTTTCAAGGTGAATGTCTACATCGACGCGGACCGCTCCTGCACGGACTCGCACAGCGTGTTCGTGGCTAGCAAGGTTCTCGATGACGAGGCGCTCACGGTCGGAAAGCGGCTGGATGTTTTCCTGGGGCTGGCCATCCACGAGGGTAGCCATCTTCTGTACACGGACTTCAATACGCTGCAAGATGAGGACAATCCGATTGTCCATCACCTTCAGAACATCCTGGAGGACGAGCGAATCGAGAGAGAGCTTGGACAGCGAAAGCCCGGACTGGCCAACTTCATCAAGTCCGTCAAGCAGTACCACTACGGACGCTATCAGGAAACGATGGGGGAAAAGGATGAGGAAGTGCGGCTCAGCGCATTCGCTCGTTTATATAACGCCATTCTGAGTATCGTTCGCTATCCGTCCTCCCTGGATGCAGGAGATGCTGCCCATTTCGCGGATGCGCTCATCGAAATCCGGGATTTGCTGGCCCCGTATCCGGAAACGACGAAGGAGT
>JAFYZE010000171.1 GCA_017548805.1 Bacteroidales bacterium | reverse complement strand
GGTGAGCCCCTGCTGGAGCATGGTGCCCATGGCTCCGTCAAGTACGAGGATACGGCCCTTTATGTCTTCAATGAGCCCCATCAGAAGTGCCTGCGGATGATTTCAACTGTATTGTCAGGACGGCCCATCGTGTAGAAATGCACGGCCGGGACATCGTTCTTCAAAAGGTCTTCACATTGAGCCGAGCACCATTCAAGGCCTATCTGATAGCATGCAGCCTTGTCGTCGGCATGGTCGCGGAGCTCCTTGACAAGGCCCTGAGGGATATCCAGGGAGAATAGGTCAGGAATCAGTTCCAGCTGCTTCGCGCTAGAAAGCGGCTTCAGGCCGGGAATGATGGGAACGTTGATGCCGGCGAAACGGCAGCGGTCGCGGAACTCGTAGAAATGCGCATTGTCGAAGAACATCTGCGTGATAATGAAGTCCGCGCCTTCCTCCACCTTGCGCTTGAGATTGGCTATGTCTGTCTCCATGTTCGGAGCCTCGAAATGCTTCTCAGGGTAGGCTCCGACGCCGATGCAGAACTCAGAGCCGTAAGTCCGCCGGATGGCGGCTACGAGCTCGCTGGCGTAGCGGTATCCTCCTGGCTCGGGGGTGAAACGCTTCTCGCCGAGGAGGCTGTCGCCGCGCAGGGCCATGATGTTCTCTATGCCGAGGAACTTGAAATCGCCGAGGGTGTTCTCGATCTGCTCGGCCGTCGCTCCTCCGCAGATGAGGTGGGGGACCACCTCCACGTCGAATTCTGCCTGGATGGATGCGCATACTGCGGTCTCGCTCAGGCGGCGGCGGACCGAATGCCTGGTGAAAGTCCCGTCAGGTTCGGGACGGAATTCGACCTCGTCGCGATGGCTCGTGACATTGATGAAAGGAGGATTGAACTCCATGAACGGGCGGATGGAGTCCAGGAGTTCCTTCTTCGTCACGCCTTTCAGCGGCGGCACGATCTCGAGCGAGGCGAAAGGCTTTTTCTTCGCAGCTATTATATCCTTGATTTTCATGGTCTTGTCTGTCCGTTTCCTTCAATAAGCCATTTGTAGGATGTGATCTCCTCGAGTCCCATCGGACCGCGGGCGCCAAGCTTCTGGGTGCTTATGCCTATCTCGGCTCCCAGGCCGAACTGGGCACCGTCGGTGAAACTCGTAGGGGCGTTGACATACACGCAGGCGGCGTCAACCATGGCCTGGAACTTCTGTGCTGCAGAAGTATCCTCGGTGACGATAGCCTCGCTGTGTCCGGAGCCGTAGCTGCGGATGTGGTCAAGCGCCTCGTCGAGGCTCCCGACGGTCTTTACCGCCATCTTGTAGTCCATGTATTCGGTGCCGAAAGCGTCGGGGCCCGCATGCTGCAGGCGTCCGGCAGGATAATTTCCTTCAAGGACCTCAAATGCTTGTGAATCAGCATACAGCGTCACCCTGTCTGCCATCTGTCCGACGAGCTCCGGAAGGTCTCCGAGACGGGCGGAATGGATGATGAGGCAGTCGAGCGCGTTGCACACGCTCACGCGCCTGGTCTTGGCATTCGTCACGATCTTTATGCCCTTACCCATGTCTCCGGATTCGTCGAAATAGGTATTGACCACTCCGGCTCCCGTTTCGATGCAGGGGACCTTGGCATTGTCACGCACGAAATCGATGAGGCGGCGTCCGCCGCGGGGGATGACAAGGTCGACGTATCCGACGGCTTCGAGCAGTTCGCCGGCGGCCTCATGCGTGGCGGGCATGAGGTTCACGGCGTCGGCCTCGACGCCTTCAGACTCCAGTATGCGCTTGATCAGCGCAACGGCGGCGCGATTGGACGCATCGGCATCGCGGCCACCCTTCAAAAGGCAGGCATTGCCGCTCTTGAAGCACAGTGAGAACACGTCGAAAGTGACATTGGGACGTGCCTCGTAAATTACTCCGATCACTCCGAACGGAACGCTTACCTTCCTGAGCCTGAGCCCGTTGGGCAAGGTCCTTTCGACCAGCGTACGGCCAAGGGGAGAGGGGAGCGATGCCACCTGACGCATATCGGAGGCGATGCCCTTGAGGCGGTCTTCCGTCAGCATCAGACGGTCATACAGCGGATTGGAACGGTCCATGGCCGCGAGGTCCGCGGCATTGGCTTCAAGCAGGCCGGCCGACTCGGCGACTATGGCGTCGGCGAGCTTCAGCAGCACGGCATTGCGCCGCGCGTCATCTATGATAGACAGTGCGCGGGAGGCATCTTTGGTGCGTGAGAATATGGTTGATGACATGGCTATTCTTTTGTAACTGGTACGAACTCGGTATGGACTGCGTTTGCGGCATCGGTCAGCACGTCGACGAGGATGTTCTCGCGGTTGCCGTTGGCGATGATGACGCGGATACCCTCGGAGGCAAGCCTCATGGCTACATTGCACTTGGAAAGCATTCCTCCGCGGCCGGAAGAGCTCTTCTTTGCGCTTATATGCTCTTCGACTGCATCACCCGGCATTATGCGCGGGATGACGCTTGAGGCGGGATCATCCGGAGCACCGTCATACACGCCGTCCACATTGGTGAGTATCACCAGCGATTCGGCTCCGACCATGCCGGCCACGAGGCCGGACAGCTCGTCGTTGTCGGTGAACATCAGCTCGGTGATGCTCACGGTGTCGTTCTCGTTGACGACGGGCAGGACATGGCTCTGGAGCATGACCTCCATGCAGCTCTTCTGGTTGTTGTATTCCTGGCCCTCGTCGAAATTCTTCTTCATGGTCAGCACCTGGCCGACGGTAATGCCGTAGTTCTGGAAAAGCCTGTAATACAGGTCCATGAGGCGCACCTGGCCTATGGCGGAGTACAGCTGTCGCTGCTGGACGTCGGACAGCTTGCGGTCCTCGCGGATGAGGGAGCGTCCGCAGGCGACTGCGCCGCTGGTCACGAGGACAGTCTCGTATCCGGCTTCACGCAAAGCGACGATCTGGTCGACTATGGCGGAGACGCGGGTGGTATCGAGGGAACCGTCTGATCGGGTGAGTACATTGCTGCCGACCTTGACGACTATGCGGCGCTTGCGAGGCTGCTTGATGACGGTCAGTCCCTTGATGACAGCATCGGTGAAACCGGCTTCCTCCATGGCATTCAAGCCCCTGATCGTCAGTCCGTTCGGTGTGGTGACGCGATCAATCTCATGCTCGGGGTCGAAGCCCTTGGTGCTGACAAGCGCGGCGGCGCCCCGGACGGTCTGGCAGACGGCTTCGCCGATCTGCGCGCCGTCCAGTCCAAGCCGCGCGCCGCCCTCCGCCGAGGCGCTGATATAGCGCATGGCGTATGCGATGCCGCAGGAGGCGAGGGAAGTGCCGGAGAGCATCTGCTCCAGGGGCACGACGACGGTCTTGCCGACCTTGTCGAAAAGCTCCTTGAGCAGGGCAGTCTGCTCCTCCGAGGCCGTTACCGGCGAGATATAGGTCATGCTTTCACCTATCTCGATGGCGGTATTGGGAATGGCGTATGCGAGGGAGGGCATCGTACCGTCCTTGTCCAGCCATTCGCGGAACTGCTCCGGCTTGATGCCGGGGGCTATGGAAACGACCAGCTGGCATCCGTAATCGAGGACGTCGCGGGTCTCCTTGAGCACGGCTTCCATCTGCCATGGCTTTACGGCATAGAACACGATATCAGCATCCGCGACGGCGGCACGGTTGTCTGTGCCGGTGCGGATGCCCGCTTCCTTGAATCTTTCCAGGCTGGTCTCGTGGCGCGCAGTAACGGTGATGTCAGGGGCGGCTACGGCCCCGCATCCGGCAAATCCGAGGGCGGCCGATCCGCCCATGTTGCCCGCGCCGATGATTGTAATTCTCATAGGACTTTCTAACCAACAATTTTCCAAATGTATCCTTTTTCCGGCTCAATTCCAAACCTTAGTCGTATTAAAACGCCTTTGAGCGAGTTTTTTCGCATAACACTTTTATTTTTTAAAAAATTTATTTATCTTGCCAAAACTTAGTTAGTAGAACGGTTATGAAACTCAGGAGCAGTGTCACTTTCGAGGGACGCAGGATGGCTGGCGCCAGGTCCCTCTGGCTTGCGAACGGCATGAAGAAAGAGCAGTTCGGCAAACCTGTCATCGCTATCGCCAATTCCTTTACACAGTTCGTTCCCGGTCACGTGCATCTTCACGAGGCCGGCCAGATCGTCAAGGCTGAGATCGAGCGCCTGGGCTGCTTTGCCGCCGAGTTCGACACCATCGCCGTCGACGACGGTATCGCCATGGGCCATGACGGCATGCTCTATTCCCTTCCTTCCCGTGACATCATCGCTGACAGCGTCGAGTACATGGTCAACGCGCACAAGGCTGACGCCCTCGTCTGCATCAGCAACTGCGACAAGATCACTCCCGGAATGCTGATCGCCGCCATGCGGCTCAATATCCCTACCATCTTCGTTTCCGGAGGTCCCATGGAGGCCGGCGTACTCGGCAGCGCCAGGCTTGACCTTATCGACGCCATGGTCAAGTCCGCCGACCCTACGGTCAGCGACTCCGACGTGGCCGCCATCGAGGCCTGCGCCTGTCCGACCTGCGGCAGCTGTTCCGGCATGTTCACCGCCAATTCCATGAACTGCCTCACCGAGGCCATCGGCCTTGCCCTTCCCGGCAATGGCACCGTCCTTGCCACGCATGCACTGCGCAAGGAACTCCTCCTGAAGGCCGCCCGCCAGATAGTCGAGAACGCCCGCAAGTATTATGAGGATGACGACGAGTCCGTGCTCCCGCGCAGCATAGCCACCCGCACCGCATTCCTCAACGCCATGTCCCTGGACATCGCCATGGGCGGCTCCACCAATACCGTCCTGCACCTGCTGGCTGTAGCCGGAGAGGCGGGGACGGATTTCACCATGAAAGACATTGACGCGCTTTCGCGCAAGGTACCCTGCATCTGCAAGGTTGCGCCGAATACGCAGAAATACCATATCCAGGACGTAGGCCGCGCAGGCGGCGTGCTCGGCATCATGTCCGAGCTCGTCAAGGCCGGCCTCGCCGATCCTTCCGCGGCACGCGTCGACGGCATGACGCTCGGCGAGGCCGTGAAGCGTTATGACATCCTCTCCGAGGACTGTGACGCCGAGGCCCGCAGGCTCTACGCCTCGGCCCCTGCCGGCCGCAGGACCACACTCATGGCCTCGCAGGATTTCTACCATGACAGCCTCGACACCGACCGTGCAGAGGGCTGTATCCGCGACATCGCCCACGCCTATACCAAGGACGGCGGACTCGGAGTGCTGTTCGGCAACATCGCCAAGGACGGTTGCGTGATCAAGACCGCCGGCGTGGATGAGTCCATCTGGCATTTCCGCGGCCCGGCCAAGGTTTTCGACTCGCAGGAGGCCGCGTGTGACGGCATCCTCGGAGGAGCCGTCAAGAGCGGCGACGTGGTGGTCATCAACTTCGAGGGGCCCAAGGGAGGCCCCGGGATG
>JAFYZE010000027.1 GCA_017548805.1 Bacteroidales bacterium | reverse complement strand
GAGCTCTGGCGGAAGTTGTCCGAGCCGGATTTCATCGTGAGGCGGTAGACTCCAACAGTGACCTCGTGCTCGCGGGCAGAGTCGTAGGCACTGGATGCGGTATAATAACCTGCCTTGTCAAGCACGCGGTCGGCAATGTAGTCCTTGCGCGTACGGTTGCTTTCGACAATGGCCTTGATGAGATTCTCGGGCACGTCGTTGAAATTGGCGAGAAGCTGCTTGGTATCCTTAGGAAGGCAGTATCCGCCGTATCCGAACGAAGGGTTGTTGTAGTGCCCGCCGATGCGCGGATCACCGCAGACACCGCTGATAATGGACTGTGTATCAAGACCTTTTATCTCCGCATAGGTATCCAGCTCATTGAAGAACGAGACGCGGAGGGCGAGGTATGTATTGGCGAAAAGCTTCACCGCCTCGGCTTCGGTCGACCCCATGAAGAGTACGGGAACATCCTCCTTTAGCGAAGCCTCGTGAATGAGCCCGGCAAAGTCATGCGCGGCCCCCTCGAGGGAAGGATCGTCGTAACCGACGATGATGCGGGAAGGATAGAGGTTGTCGTAAAGGGCCTTGGATTCGCGGAGGAACTCCGGGGTGAAGATGATCTTCGGGGTTACGACCCTCATCGTGCCGTCGGCGAGGCGCTCGCGGTATGAGAACCGCTCGCGCGCGCTGCGCGTATAGCCGACGGGCACCGTGGACTTGATGACCATCACGACATCGGGATTGACCTCCAGGACCATCTCAATGACCTCCTCGACGTGGGAAGTGTCGAAGAAGTTCTTCTTGGGATCGTAGTTGGTCGGGGTGGCGATCACGACGAAGTCGGCATCACGGTATGCGGCGCGGCCGTCGAGCGTGGCCGTCAGGTCCAGCGAGACGGGCTTGCCGGCGCCATCGGTACCCGAGAGGTAACGCTCTATGTATTCGTCCTGGATAGGGCTTATGCGACGGTTGAGAAGCTCAACCTTGTCGGGAACGACATCCACGGCCGTCACGTGATGACGTTGCGAGAGAAGCGTGGCGATGCTGAGTCCCACATAACCTGTTCCTGCTACTGCTATATTCATATCACAGATGGATTTGATCTCAGCAAATATACGCATCATATCCGGCAAAAAAAAGAGCGGCAGATTGTATTTCTGCCGCTCTGTGCTCCCTTAGGGGCTCGAACCCTAGACACCCTGATTAAGAGTCAGGTGCTCTACCAACTGAGCTAAGGAAGCTTATATATCTGGTGTAAGAACTATCTATTTCTCTTGTGACCCGTTCGGGGCTCGAACCCGAGACCCCAACATTAAAAGTGTTGTGCTCTACCAACTGAGCTAACGAGTCCTCCGTTTTGGGATTGCAAAGGTACTCCTTTCCTTTGACAACTCCAAACTTTTTTGAGTTTTTTTATTATTTCAGTTTCAGGCAGAGCATGGTTAGATCGTCACTCTGCTCGGCGCCGCCCACATGGGCGGCAACAGCGCGGCGCATGCGGTCAATGATCGCCTCCGCGCCGGCCGACGAAGCGTCGGTGAGAGTAGCGAGGAGACGGTCGCTGCCGAACTCCACATCGTACGCATTATCGGCCTCGTTGAGGCCGTCCGTATACAGGAAGAGGGTGCAGCCGCGGAAATCCGCGATCTCTTGGCCCTTGAACTTCCAGCCGGGACACACACCAATCGGCACGTTGGGTTCGCACTCAAGGAAACGGGGCTCACCGCCGTCTGCAGGGAAGATGACCGGCGGATTGTGGCCGCAGTTGCAATAGTCAAGGTGGCCTGTCTTGAGATCCAGGATACCGATGAAGGCCGTAACGAACATCATCGTCTCATTCTCTTCGGAGACGGTGTCGTTATGGTTGATGGCGACCTCGGCCGGGGACAGGGCCTGTCTACCCAGTATACGGAACATATTCCTGGTCATGGCCATGACGATACTGGCGGGAACTCCCTTTCCGCTCACGTCACCTATGCAGAAGAAAAGCTTGTCGTCGACGAGGAAATAATCGTACAGGTCACCTCCGACTTCCCTGGCGGGGCTCATGTAGGCATACAGGTCCAGATCCTTCTTTTCAGGGAAAGGCGGAAAAATGTTCGGGACCATCGCCATCTGGATGGCATGGGCGATGCGCAGCTCGCCTTCTATGCGCTCCTTCTTCGCAGTGGTCTCCTTCAATTCGTCGATATACGAGACAAGGGAATCCTGCATGTGTGCGAAGGAACGCGAGAGCGTCCCGATCTCGTCAGCCCTTTTCTCCTGGGGAAGCTTATGGCCGAAGTTGCCTTCGGCGATACTGCCGGCCTCGGCGGCGAGGTCCTTAAGGGGAGCCAGAGTCTTGCTTATCACTTTGGAAGTAAGGAAATACAGCAGCAGCAAGCCCAGGAGCATGAGCAGGATAGCAGTGACACGAAGTCTGTTAAACCTGCCGAAGATATCTTTCTCCGGGCAGATGATGGCAAGGCTCCATCCCGTATTCTTCAGCGGCTTGTAGAAAGCATGGCTGACAACACCGTCGACTACGACCTCCTGTACTCCCTCCATCTGGTTCTGCATGTCATGTCCCAACTTGTCCATAGTAGGATCGTTCCCTTCCAGGTTGCGGGTAAAGATCGTCTGGTAGAAGAGCTTATCGGGATCATGATGTATCAGGTAAGTCCCTCCACGGCTGATAAGCACGCATGAGGAATGAGGATATGGCTTGATGGAGGCAAGTTGTTCGGAGAGCCATTTAGGAGACAGGTCCAGGGAGACCACGCCTATGAATTCCCCGTCGGCGTTGGTAAGCGGCTTGCAGTACGAGATAAGCATATCCGTATCCATGGAGAAGTCGTCGCCGTATTCCCAGTCACAGAAGGGCTCTGTCCAGCAGGGCTGGTTCAGGAGCTTGGGCATCAGGTACCAGTCAAGATAGAAATACTGGTAGTCCTCTCCTCCCTCCTGCATGGTCTCGATCACCCCTTCGTTATTGCCCGAATATGCAGAAAAGTATTCCTGTCCCTTAAAAAAGTAGGGTTCGAAAGCGATGGAGCACCCGACCAGGTCGTGGTTGCCCTGAAGTGCGTTACGCGTATACTCGAAAAGGGTGTCGGGAGAATCCAGGTGACGGTAAACCAGCCATTCTACATTGTCAGCGCTCTGCTCCACGTCGTCAAGGATGCGCGTGAGGCGCAGCTCGCAGTTCTCCAGCACCTGGGTGGCACGCTGCATGGCCTCGTCCCACACCAGCTTCCTGGCGGTCAACGACACGCGAAACAGCGCTATCAGGAAAACGATAACGACTGCCAGGACCACCCAGAAACTCAATCTGGCCGGCAATGAAGACCGGAACATGTTCAGAAGCTTCCTCATCGCAGCAGACTTTCAAAAGTTGCCCTTTTCTTGATGATTCCGGCCTCAAGCATCATACCCCCGGCCAACTTCACCATATCGGGGCGCAGGCGGAATTCCCGATTCCCCGAGTCTGGGTCCAGCTGGAGCCTCAGCACCTCATTCAGCATGAGGCGCTGGAGAGTCTCGTTGGTGGGAATGCGGTACTCCCTGACATATTTCATCACTATCTCCAAGGCCTCGTCGGGATGCTCGGCAGCCCACTCCCAACCGCGGCGGCTGGCCTGCGCAAAACGATCGGCCCTGTCACGGTCTTTCCGGTATTCGGACATGGTCATGTACACGCCGTCCTCCTGGATGTTGTATCCATGCTCGGACAAACGGAATATGCCCTTGTCAGGACTGATCAGTCCCGTCTGAAGGAGCTGATAGTATTCGTTGTATGTCGTGGCAAGAGTCGCATCCACGGCACCGGCTACAAAGAGATTCAAGCTGGATGAAGCCGTAATCCACTGGTAATCAAGATTCTCGCGAGCCGCCACGCACATCGGGATCTGTCCGAATCCGGCATGCCAGTTGATGACCTTGGCGTTGCGCAGCTCGAGGGGATCCGCCCCATACCTGGAGATGATCACCATGCTGCTGTTCATGGAAGTCTGGAGGATGTTCACCATGGGAATGCCCTTGTCCACAAGTTCCAGGGCCTCTGAGAGAAACATGGTGTAGGCCTGGCATTCCCCGGAACGCACGCGTTCTTCCAGCGTCTGCGTCATGTAGGGATGTCTGATCTCCACGTCGAGTCCCTCCTCCTCATAGAATCCCATGTCCTTCGCGACATAGTATCCGGCGAACTGCGCCTGCGCCATCCACTGGGGAGCGAAGACGAATTTGTCCTGACCGCCGGCAGGGATGGCGGCGGCCAGGGCAAATATGGTCAGCAGGCGCCTGAGTCTCATAGGGCAATCGCTACAAGGACAGTTGTCTTGAAATGCTTCATATCGTCCTAAAAGTGAAAGAACAAGCCCGCAGAAACGGAGTTGTCCACTGCGAGCGTGAACACGGACGATGAATTGTACGACAGCTGGCCAATATGGGCCACGAAGGACAGGCGTTCGTTCACCGGAATGGCGATACCGGGGTATGCGCCGATCTCCCATGATCCGTCACCATTCTTGGGCTTGGTGAGGGTCACTGCGCCGTCCACGAAGAAACGGACGATACCGAGCTCCGCGAAAGTATACCGGGCATACGGCTTGAAGGAAACCGTACCGGTGCTGTAACTGTCGACGCTGCGGGAAGAGAATACGAATGCGCTTCCGACCGCGAAACTGTCGCTGAGGTTGTAGCCGAGTTCGGGTGTGAAGGAGAACGTCGTGAGGTCATTTTCAGCATTGCTGGAGAACCTCAGGCCTCCTCCTACATAGAACTGCGCATTGGCTGACAAAGCTATGCACAGGGTGATAAGGGTGATGATCAGCTTCTTCATAATCTTATGGTTTCAAGCTATCTGACACCGCCGCCGAAGCCGCCGCCGGAGAATCCGCCGCCACCGCCGAATGAAGTGCCTCCTCCGAAGCCGCCGAAGCCGCCGCGAGGGCCGCTGAAGGTGGAAGCCTGAGGCGCGAAGCGTGCATTGGTAAGCGAACGGCCAAGGCTGTTGGTCATCCTCATGAGGTCGTTGAACATGGTGTAGTCATAGACCATCACCTGCTCGAAGACCCTCGGATCGATGTCCTTGAGCTCCTTAGCGACCTTGTCGGCAATGCCGTACAGCGAAGCGTAGACGAGGTAGTCCTTCCAGAGGCCGACCTCCACGGACTCGCGTTCGGAGCTGAGGGTGAAGTCGTTGAGGAAGTTCTTGAAGCCCATCACGTGCTGGGCTTCTATCTTGCCCTTGTCGGAGAATTTCTTGCCGGAGACGACATTGTCGCTGCGGAGGCCGCGCTTCGCATCGAGGTTGATGCCGTTCGCCCAGAGGCGGATGGTGTCCTGGTTGCGCGTGCGCTGCGACCAGCGCGAGAACTCTTTGTCCTGGAGGACGAGGTCGTCACCGCTGGCCTGCTTCATCATGTCGTAGAGCCCCTTCTCGTTGGTATCAAGGAGACTGGTGTCGAGAGCCTCGTTGAAGCGGATCTCGACCTTGTCCTTCTCGTCCTTGGAGACGAGAAGGTAGCCCTTCTCTATCATGCGGAGTATCATGGCCGAGGCGATGCCGTTGCTCTGGCGCTTGGTCTCCAGCAGGTCGAGGACATAGTCCGTCTTGTAGATATCGCCCTGGAAAGGCAGGTCGCGGTACCACATGACCTTGTCGGCGGGACCGCCTAGGATCTTGCGTTTCTGCCGGCGCGACAGCTTGTCGCCGTTCAGCATCCGTAGGAACGGAAGCAGGAACAACGCGAAAATAACTATGACAGAGAGGAAGGCCATGAAGAGGTCGGCCAGCTTCTGCTGCCAGGTCTTCTTGGGCGCATCCCCATAATAATCAGAGCCTTCCATTGCGCGGTCGAGGACCTCCTGGAAGTCTTTCTTCTGGACGCTCTCTGGCTCGAACACGCCCTTGTTGAAGCGCATCAGCGCGATGAGGGAACTCTCATACCTGAACTTGTCTGTGGACTCGTACACGGCCTTGCCGTCCTCGAAAGAGGCGTTGCCGTGGAAACCGAAGCCCCAGATGCGCACCCAGGAGGTGTCTATCTGCTCGTTCTGCGCCTCGATGGTCACTTTCACGTGCTGCGGAGGCGCGGAGATCTCCTCGTTGATGAGCTGTAGGTGGAGCATGTCGTAGTCGTTCAGTGACTTAACGACGTTGGACATCCTGTAGCGGATGCTGTATGTGTGCGTGCCGTAGCTGCCGAGGCCCCAGCAGAGCTCCAATCCGCCGGGAATGCGGTTGAAGCCGCAGCGTCCCGCCTTGCGGGCCAGGCTGCGGTCCACGTCCCAGCGGTTCTCGAATACATACATCGCCCCCGTCTCGTCCGAGACCGAGAAATCCGATATCTCAATGTCACCGAGATTGGTGCGCGGGACATAGACCTCGGTCCCTTCCTGGGCCGAGATGTTCCATATCTCGCTGACGATGGCGCTGCCGTCGCGGTAGAGCCGGACATTGACATTGATGTCATGAATGTCCCAATCAACTGCGAAAGCAGCACCGGCAAAAGCCAATGCTGCTATGACAGAGCAAACGATGCGTCTCATCAGATCTTCATCGAAGGCATGTCCGACTTGCCGACGGCCTCGTCGAGATAGTCGCGGGTCTTGAAACCGAGAAGTCCGGCGACCAGCGAGGTCGGGAACTGGCGGATCTCCTTGTTGAACTTGGTGACCGTGTCGTTGAAGGTCATGCGGCTGAGACGGACCTGGTTCTCGTAGAGGTTGACGCTGTCCATCGCCTTGGCATAGTTCTCATTGGCCTTGAGCTCGGGATACTGCTCGGCCACGAGGTTGATGTTGCGGACGAGGCCGGTGAGGACCTGCTCCTGGGCCTGGGCCTCTGCGACGGTGCTTTCTCCGGTGATGTTCTTGCGCTGTGCGATGACATCGCGCAGGGTGTTGTACTCGTGCTCGTTGTAAGACTTGACGAGCTCGACGAGGGCGGTGAGGGCATCCCAGCGGCTGGCCTGCTGGACACCGATCTGACTGAGTGCGTTCTTGCAGAGCTCGTCCTTCTCGACGAGTTTGCGCTGGACGCTGATGACCCAAAGCACCACAAGGGCGACAAGGACGATAAGGATCAATAAGGCTTTCATGGTATCGTAGATTTATGTGTTATTATTCAGGATGTTACTTGGGCTGGACGGGCTGCTGGGGAGCGGCGGGCTTCTGGGCCGGGGCGATGCCGGCGAGGCGGTCGAACTCCGACTCGGTGATCATCTGGCAGGTGCCGTCGAACTTGGCGTCGAGCTCGACCTGCAGGCGCTTGATGTGGAGGTCGCCCTTGACCTTAGAGGAGCTCTTGAGGGAAAGGGTGTCCTTGACATAGAAGTTGCCTTCCATAGTACCCCAGAAATCGACGTTGGAGCAGATGATGTCGCCCTTGATGAGGGCCTTCTCACCTACCACCACGCGACCCTTGGACTGGATCTTGCCTTCGAAAGTGCCGTCGATGCGGATGTCATTGGAGGATGAGATCTCGCCTTTGACGACGGTGCCGTTGGAGATCCTGCTGACTTCGTTTACATTAACTGTAGGTTCCATTGTTTTAGCCATATCTTTTTATTGTTTGTTCGGTTATACCAGGCCCTTGCCGTGGCAGTTCTTGTACTTGAGTCCGCTGCCGCAGGGGCACGGGTCGTT
>JAFYZE010000170.1 GCA_017548805.1 Bacteroidales bacterium | reverse complement strand
GGCCTTGCCGGCATCCTCGAACCCCTCCTGCCTGTAAAGGTCGTTGGAGAGGTTGTACGATCCGGCCATCGACGTCGAATCCTTGACCACGGCCTTGCGATAGTCTATCTCGGCGGCCTTGTAGTCCCCCTTGCGGACCTTGCGGTTGCCGGCGCGCACGTCATGGCGGTCCGCCTGGCCGAAGGCGGAGGCGGACAGCAGCAGGAGCGCCGCACAAAATATGATGGGCTTTACTTTCATCTCATTCTAAAACAGTTTCTTACGCATGCGCCTCTCCCCTATCAGCATCTCTATCACGAACAGTGCCAGCGCTGCGGCAAAGAAATACATGTATTGCTCGTCATATTCCTCGAAAACGACGGAATTGAACTTCTCGGCCTCCATCTTGCGGATGTCGTCGATGATGGGATTGAGGCCGAACTCCTCGTTGCCGGCATGGACGTACGCGCCGTTGCCGGCCTCAGCCATCTGCTGCAGGGTCCCCTCGTCCAGACGGCTGACGACAATATTGCCCTCGCTGTCCTTCATGAGCTGTCCGTCCTTGGGGATGGGCTGTCCTCGGAGCGATCCGACACCTATCGTATAGACCTTGATGCCCATCTCCGCCACCTGGCGGGCGGCATCGACGGGATCGTCCTCATGGTTCTCACCGTCGGTGATGACTATGATGGCACGGCTCTTCTCGCTCTGCTCGCTGAAGCTGCGGGCCGCGGTCAGGACCGCGTCGCCTATGGCCGTGCCCTGGATAGGCACCGACCCTGTATCTATCGAGTTCAGGAACATCTTTGCCGACACGTAATCGGTAGTGATGGGCAGCTGGACGAACGACGATCCGGCGAAGACGATGAGGCCGATACGGTCTTCCTGCAGGCGGTCCACGATGCGGGAGATTGCCAGTTTGGCCCGCTCCAGACGGTTGGGGGAATAATCCTCCGCCAGCATGGAGTTGGAAACATCAAGGCATATCATAATCTCGGCGCCCTTGGCTTCGTGTTCGCTTAGTTTGGCACCTATCTGCGGACGCGCAAGGCCAATGACGAACAGGAAGAAAGCCAGGCTGTAGAGCACGGTGCGCAGCCAGCCCTTCGCCACGGACCATGAAGGCATCAGCTCCTCGACAAGCGCTGCGTCACCGAAGCGCTCGATTCGCTTGCGGCGCATGCGCATCTTGACCGCGTGCGCGATGAGTATCACCGGCACGAGCAGCAGGAGCAGAAGGTACTTGTATTGGGCGAAAAGGATCATGGCAAACGTCTGATAAACAGTCGGATAAGGAGTTCAAGGAGCAGGAATGCGAGCGCAAGCAGCGCGTAACGCGTGAAGAGCTCCTTATAGATGGGGAAGCTGTCTATGGTGGTGCGGGCCTTCTCCATCCGGTTGATTTCGGAATAGATCTCGGCGAGCTTGGTATTGTCGGTAGCACGGAAATACCGGCCTCCGGTAGTCTCCGCGATGGTTTTCAGCAGATCCTCGTCGATCTCGACATTGACGCGCTGGATGTCGACTCCCCACGGAGTCATGACAGGATACGGTGCAGTGCCGTTGGCTCCGACACCTATTGTATATACGCGCACGCCATAGGTATTGGCTATCTCGGCGGCAGTCAGCGGAGCTATCTCACCACTGTTGTTGACACCGTCGGTCAGGAGGATGATGACGCGGCTCTTGGCATCGGATTCGGCCATGCGGGCCACAGCCGTGGCCAGGCCGTTGCCGATGGCGGTGCCGTCCTCGATCAGGTCGGTCTGGACCTCCTTCATCAGGTTGATGAGCGTGGCGCGGTCAGTGGTGAGGGGGCACTGGGTGTAGCTCTCGCCGGCGAAGACCACTATGCCGATTCGGTCGGTAGGACGCTGGGCTATGAACTCGATGGCGATGTCCTTGGCCGCGCTGATACGGTCGGGGTTGAAGTCCCTGGCCAGCATACTGGTCGAAACGTCCATCGCCAGGACTATGTCAATACCCTCGGTATCAATCTTTTCCATCTGCGAGGAAGAGCGGGGACGCGCGATAGCGACTATGATGAGCGACAGGGCCGCGATCCGCAGGGCGAAGGGCAGGTGCCGCAGCACTGAAAGGGCGCTGCGGCCCTCGAGTTTCCACGGTTGTGCCGTGGATACCCTCATGTGCGGATTGCGTCCGGAGAGTTCCCGATACAGGTACAGTGCGACCAGGAGGACCGGGATGGCGAGGAGCCAGAGCAGATATGGATACTCGAAAAACATCACTCGGCCTCCTTTTCATTCCCGGCCTGAGGAGTTTCCTCCTCAAGGACGGACTGGTAAGTTGAAGTCACGAAGCGGACGGACAGGGGCAGCGCCGCGGCATTCTCGGAATCATCCGCGACATGCTTTGCGAACTTGACGAAATCCGCCAGTTCAAAGAGTTCCTTGGTACTGCCATAGAGCTCTTCAGTAAGTCTTCCATCGCCTTTCAGGGCATCGAATATCTCGGCGGTGGTCATCTCCTTGGCGTCTATGCCGAAAGTCTCGGCGATGTACTCGCGAAGGGTGTCGGTAATGCCGGAATAATAAGTTTTCTGCTTGTCCGGGGCCCAATATTTATCGCCACGGAAAGCGTCAAGCTTTCTAAGGGCGACGATGTAGGCGGGATCGCGGTGCGAGCCGACACCCTGCGCCTCCTTGCGGCGCCTTATCAGCAGTACGGTCAGCACGACAAGTCCCGCAAGCAGCAGCAGGCCAATCAGATAAGGCAAGACTTCCATAAACGTGAGCGGATAGCGCATCTGCCCCTTGATGTCATGAGGAACGAAAGTAGTGGTATCGACCGGCATGGTCTTGACCTCCATCACCTGGGGGTCAAAAACAAGGGTATCAACAACTCCCGCCGCGGAGATCCGCTGGATCGCGATCTGCGGAAGATGGTATGTACCGGCCTCGAAGGGCGCCAGGACGACGTCGCCGCGGAGATTGTACCGCACGGGACCCTTCCGGCTTTCGCGTATGGTCTTCAAAGTATCGACCTGCCAGTTGCGGACGACGATCAGGGTGTCGCCGAAGGCCTTGGAGTAGTCCTGCATGCGCAGCTGCGTCCCTTCGGCGACATCCTCGAGGGTGAAGCCGTAACGCAGCTGGTCGGCGACCAATATGGAATCCCGTTGCTGCAGCGGCTCGAGGAACGAGCCCTCCACCTCCTTCAGGCCCTGAGCCCGGGAGACGGACGGTGCGAGGAGCACCGCGATGAGTGCAGCTATGGACAGTTTTCTCATTTCCTGCTGAAAAATAGCATAAGGCGGCTGACATAGTCCTCGCCGGTGGCGATGTCAATATTGTCAGTCCTGTATTTGTTGAAAAGCCGGTTCTCGTTCTCCGCAACTGTGCGGAACCACCGCGAGTAGGCATCCCGGACCTTGCGGCTGCCGGTGTCCACCCATGCCTCCTCGCCGCTCTCGGAATCCTTGACATGGACGAGGCCGACGTCAGGGATTTCGCGCTCGCGGGGGTCGTAGACCTTCAGCACCGATATGTCGTGGCGGTTCACCGCCACCTTGAGGGCGTCCTCATAACGCGGCTTGCCCTCGGAATCCACGTCCAGCATGTCGCTGAGCACGAACGCCGTGCATTTCTTCTTCATGGCGTTGGTAAGGAAGCGGAGCGCGCCGGAGAGGTCCGTGCCGTTGGATGTCGGACGGAGGCTGATGATCTCGCGGATGATATGGAGGAGGTGGCTGCGGCCCTTCTTGGGAGGGATGAACTCCTCCACCCGGTCACTGAAGAAGAGGGCACCGACCTTGTCGTTGTTGAGTATGGCCGAGAATGCCAGCACGGCCGCCACTTCCGCAGTCAGGTCGCGCTTGGTCATGGTGTCAGTTCCGAACAGGCCCGAGCGGCTGACATCGATCAGGAGCATAACGGTGAGCTCGCGCTCCTCCTCGAAGACCTTGACATAGGGCGTACGGAGGCGCGCGGTGACGTTCCAGTCCATGTTTCGGACGTCGTCACCGTACTGGTACTCGCGCACCTCGCTGAAAGCCATGCCCCGGCCCTTGTAGGCGGAGTGATACTCGCCCGCAAAGACCTGGTGGCTCAGGGCCCTGGTCCTGATCTCGATTTTCCTGACCTTCTTCAGGAGGTCTGTCGTCTGGGAAGACTCCATTACGGCACTATCACGGCATTGATGACCTGGGAGACGATCTCCTCGGTCGTAACGTTCTCGGCCTCAGCCTCGTATGTAAGTCCGATGCGGTGGCGGAGCACCTCGGGGCATACCGC
>JAFYZE010000169.1 GCA_017548805.1 Bacteroidales bacterium | reverse complement strand
TTCATCGTATGGATGGTGAAGCGGCGCGCGAAGACGTTCAGCCGGACGGTATTGTTGATCAGCACGAAGGAGATGAAGAGCAGCAGCACGATGAGGACACCGAGCACCGCGGAGATCTTCCGGATGTTGGAGTTGAGCGCCTCTATCAGGGACTGCTGATACGAGACCTCGTCCACGAGGGGCGACTCCATGATCGCGGCCTTGACGAGGTCGAGGCTGTCCGGCGACACGTACCCGGCTTTCAGCCGGACGTTGACGGACGCCGGGATCGGCGAGGCCTCGAAGATGTCGAGGAAACCCTCGCCCAGCATCTGCTCCATCTCGCGGGTGCCCTGGGCCTTGGAAATGAACTCCGTGGAGAGAACGAACGCCATCGAATCAAGCTCGACCTGGTACTCGAGGGTCTGCGCGTCGCTGATGTCCGGCTTCATCAGCACGGATATCTGCATATGCTCCTTGAAATAGTCCGAGACGCCGCGCGCGTTGACAAGCAGGAGGCTCGCCACGCCCACCAGCAACAGCACGAGACTGATGCTGAGCACCGTGGAAAGATAGGCGCTGCGAAGGCGCCTGCGCATCATTCTGTTCTCCGCTTTGGACATAGACCTGTAGTGCAATCAAAACTCAAAGATAGTGAAATATCGAAATATGAAAAAAAAATCTTACCTTTGTAATTGTATATTACTTTAAGTAAACAAAATGGAAGAGTCCGTAAAAAGAGTACTGTTCGTCAATTCCGAAATGTCCCCGTACCTTCCGGAATCGGAAATAGCATCCATTGGCCGCCATCTTCCACAGGGTATCCAGGAGAAGAAGAAGGAGATCCGTTCGTTCATGCCCCGCTACGGCTGCATCAACGAGCGCAAGAACCAGCTGCACGAAGTCATCCGCCTCTCCGGGATGAACATCATCATCAGCGACGTCGACAGGCCCCTCATCATCAAGGTTGCATCCATCTCGGCCGCACGCCTCCAGGTATATTTCATTGACAATGAAGACTATTTCCGCCGCAAGCAGACCTTCTTTGACGACGAGGGCCGCTTCTTCGCGGACAACGGCGAACGCGCCATCTTTTTCGCGCGCGGCGTCCTCGAGACGGTCAAGAAGCTCCGTTGGGCCCCGGACGTCATCCACTGCCAGGGCTGGATCTCGCATGTGCTCCCTCTTTACCTGAAGAAAGCCTACAGGGACGATCCCATTTTCGCAGGCAGCAAGGTCGTGCTGTCCCTCTTCGACGACGTCACGGACGATTCCCTCGGCGACAATTTCCAGAAGACCGTGCTGTTCGGAAGCCTCACGGCCGCCGACGTCCCGCTCCTGGAGCGTCCCGATGGCATAAATCTTGCGAAAACAGCGGTACAGTACTCGGACGGGGTCATCCTCGCGTCATCCGACGTCAGGCCGGAGCTCGTGGACTGCTGCAAGGAAAAGGGTCTCCCGATGCTTCCTTTCAACGCTCAGTCTCTTGCGGACGGGACCTACGTCGACGAGTACAACAGTTTTTATGATCAGTTGTAAGAAATGATTGCAAGGCTCTTGAAACGGGCCGGCGGCCTGCTCGCCTCGGTCCTCGTCATATATGGTGCACAATCCTGCGTGACACGGGACAATTCCCTCGGGTCCAACCTCGTACCGCTATCGCAGCTCTATGACGTCTACTCCCTCGAATTCCCGCTGACCGAGATCAGCATGAAGGTGCTGGACAGCCTTTCCGGCTATTCCAACACCCGCATGACCATCGGCGCCATCCGCGACCCCGAGTTCGGGCTCACCACGCGCGGTTGCGCGCTCTCGCTCGTCCCCATCGCCGACACCCTCGACTTCGGCCGCAACCCCAAGCTGCGCTACTTCCGCTTTTCGGCCGCCAGGGACACTTTCAGCGTCGCCGACACCAAGGAGAAGGACATCATCCAGAACATCAACGTATACGAGCTCGCAAAGCCGATGGATTTCACCATCGTGGACCTCAACACCCCCATCGAGCACAAGCCCGGCAGGATCACTGACGGCATCCCGGTATATAACGGCAAGGATTCGCTCACGTTCCACTTCAGCCGCGAGTTCGGAGAAAAATACATGCAGATCACGCTCGATGACCTCAAGGAGATGGACCGGTACCTTGCCAAGTTCCCCGGCATATACATCGATACCGACGAGCCGGAAGGCATGGGCGGACGCATCAACATGTTCAACCTCCAGCTGGGCGTGAACACGTCATACGGATACATCACCAAGGATTTCGCCGAGCTGGCGTTCACGGGCGAGTACGACGGCGTCCGCAAGGACACCTCGTTCCTGTTCTATTTTAGCCCCAATGACTTCCTTGACCTTGACAAGCTGGTCCAGGCCAAGAGCAACGCCGATTATCCGGACTATTATACCTTCCCGCAGTACTGCTTCAACACCACCTCGCACGAATCGCGCGAAGTGGAGGGCTTCGCCACCGACAAGATCCACATCGAGGGCGGCGCGGGCCTCAAGGCGGTATTCTCTGCAAGGGAGATGCTTGAAAAGCTCCGCGAGGACATCTCCAAGCACGGAGACCCCTCGCTGGCCATAGTCACCCGCGCGTCGCTGGTGCTTCCTTTCGAATTCCCGGAGGATTATACCGAGATGTACAAGTATCCGGACTACCTCAGCCCGACCTGCCGCCTCAGCTACAGCGAGGGTGTGTCTTTCGCCAGCCTGACCGACGTATCCTCCTCCAGCGAGGACCCCGGCAAGCTCAACCGCTCGCTGCTGCAGTACGCCCCGGACATCACCTACCACATCCAGAAGCTCCTTGCCGCCAAGGATGGAGTCAACCTCTCCAACTACGACATCTGGACGCTCCTTATGAGCACCGAGTACTTCATGTCGGAGATTGACAATTCCGCACAGATGAGTGACTACCTGTACCGGATGCAGCAGATGATGTACCTCAACCAGCTCTATGGCTACGGCGGTTACGGCGGATATGGAGGATATGGCTATGGCGGTTACGGCGGATACGGTGGGTATGGATACGGCGGTTATGGCGGATATGGATACGGATACGGCATGTCCAACTACTACAGCATGGCCCTGCTCGCCTCCATGTACAACTCGTCATCGTCGAGCTCCACCCGCAGGTCCAAGATCGAGATGGACAAGGACCGCTACTTCGACGCCGTACTGAACGGCCCGGAGTCCCCCGACGGACGCGTCCCCACGTTGCGCGTGATCTACGCGCTCCCGAAAGAATAGAAAGTTTCGCCCAAGGACAAAAAAAATGAGGATGACCGTTATGGTCATCCTCTTTGTGTTTACGCTGTCATTCGACTACTCACCAAGCTTCTCCTTGACTTTGTCAATGGCGTCCTGTACAGTAGCGATAGCGCTGGTTTCCTCATCCGGAATCTTAATGCCGAACACCCTTTCGAACTCCATGAGAAGCTCTACGGTATCGAGAGAGTCAGCACCGAGATCATTGGTGAAGTTCGCGGTCTCAGTGACCTCCGAAGCTTCGACGCCGAGCTTGTCGACGATGATCTCCTTAACCTTTTTTACGATTTCCTCGTACTGCATAATT
>JAFYZE010000168.1 GCA_017548805.1 Bacteroidales bacterium | reverse complement strand
TTTGCTAAATTTGCATTGCAAAATGCAAAGATAACAATTTTTACAAGGATTGTGACGCACAGGATCTACTTCGAGAAGCGATGCATAGTCATCTGCCCGCCGGACGACGCCGCCCTGGCGGATCCCAACGCAGTCGAATTCCACATCGGGGACAAGCTGGATCTCCACACCCTGGTTGGGATGTTCGAGGCTTCCGGCACGCTGGGCAGGATTTACATCCCGGCGGAGGATACCGAGACTACCTACCTCCGCGTTTGCTCCGAATTCAAGGAGGTCAACGCCGCCGGAGGACTGGTTTCCAACCGCCGCGGCGACTACCTCCTCATCAGCAGGAACGGCCTCTGGGACCTTCCCAAGGGCCATCAGGAGGCCGGCGAGGACATCCGCACCACGGCGATGCGCGAGGTGCAGGAGGAGACCGGCGTGACGCAGCTGGAGCTGCGCGACCTGATCTGCATCACGGACCATTGCTACCGCCGCGACGGCATCTGGCACCTGAAGCACACATGGTGGTACGACATGCTTTATACGGACCCCGTAGACCTCACTCCGCAACGGGAGGAAGACATATCCAAGGCGGCCTGGGTGGCCAGGTCCAGCCTGCCCCCCTTCCTCAAGAACACCTATCCTTCCATAGCCGAAGTGTTCCGCGACGCGAGGATATGAAACTTTTTGCGGATTTCACCGTATAATATTTACGTGACGCTTTTTACAGAATGATCCAGAATATGAAACTCTCCCAATTCCAGTTCATCCTTCCCAAGGACAGGGTGGCACAGGAACCTCCCCGGTGGCGTGACGAGTGCAAGCTCCTCGTCCTCGACCGCAAGACCGGCAAGATCGAGCACAGGCTCTTCAAGGACATCATCGACTATTTCGGCAAGGGTGACACCTTCGTCTTCAACGACACCAAGGTCTTCCCCGCCAGGCTTTTCGGCAAGAAAGAGAAGACTGGAGCCGACATCATGGTTTTCCTCCTGCGGGAGCTGAACCGTGAGCAGAGACTCTGGGACGTTATCGTCGAGCCCGCCCGCAAGATCCGCATCGGCAACAAACTCTATTTCGGAGAGGACGAGAGCCTCGTGGCCGAGGTTATCGACAACACCACCTCCCGCGGCAGGACGCTCCGTTTCCTTTATGACGGTCCATATGAGGACTTCAAGGAGACGCTGTTCAGCCTCGGAGAGACTCCGGTACCCTTCTGGGTCAAGCCCCATGTGACCGCTGAGGACCGCGAGAACTACCAGACCATCTTCGCGGCCCACGAGGGCGCTGTCAGCGCTCCCGCCGCAGGCATGCATTTCAGCCGCGAGCTTTTCAACAGGATGATCCTCAAGGACATAGACAAGGCTTTCATCACCGTCCACATGGGCATCGGACACTTCCGCAGGGTGGATGTGGAGGACCTCTCCAAGCACCGCACCGACGCCGAGCGCCTCATCATCAGCGAGGAAGCGGCTGAGGCCATCAACCGTACCAAGGAGGCCGGCCACAAGGTAGTCGGCGTGGGCGTGACCGTAGTGCGCGCGCTCGAGAACAACGTCACTCCGAGCAAGAAGGTCACTCCGGCGGACACATGGACTGACAAGTTCATCTTCCCTCCTTATGAGTTCTCCATCCCGGACGCAATGGTGTCCAATTTCCACATGCCAGAGTCCACGATGCTGATGTGCGTCGCCGCTTTCGGCGGTTTCGACAATGTCATGAACGCATATGAGGTGGCGCTGCAGGAGGGCTACCGCTTCGGGCCCTACGGAGACGCCATGCTGATCATATAAAAAGATACGGCGACATACAGATTCATGCGAAGGCCTTCGAAAGATATCTTTTTGAAGGCCTTCGCCGTTTCTTTTCCATACATTTACGGGCATGGAAAGGAACTACAGTGAAAAGGTTTGCCTGTGCGCCCTGAACCGCATCTTCGGCTACGAGCCCAAGGTCGCGCACAGGATGGTCGAGGCCGCGGGCTCAGCGTCGGCGGTCTTCAGTATGACGGATGATGAGAGGACCGCGATGTTCGGGCCGTATACCGGCATCGCGGCCCGTATCAGCCGCAGCGAGCTCGAACGCACCGATGACGAACTCCGCCGCCTGCAGGATGCCGGATGCTCGTTCATCACGATGGACGAACCAGGCTATCCCGCCCTGCTGCGCGAGTGCCCTGACGCGCCGCTCGGGCTGTATTATCGCAGCGCTTCTCCGCCGGAAGCGGTATTCAACCTCAGGCCGCAGGTCGCGGTGGTAGGTACGCGCGACGTCTCCCTGTACGGCAAGGAATGGTGCCGCAAGATAGTCGGCGCGATGGCAGGAGCAAAACTGAAACCGATGATAGTCAGCGGCTTCGCGTTAGGAGTGGACATCACTGCGCATCTCGCAGCACTGGAGGGAGGCCTGCCCACCGTGGCGGTGCTCCCTACAGGGATAGACGACGTATATCCGTCCCGGCACAGGAGCTTTGCCGGGACGCTGGCCGCCACTGCGGGCTGCGCCCTCGTCACCGACTATCCCCCGGGCACAGAGCCAAAGGCCATCAATTTCATCAGGCGGAACCGCATCATCGCCGGCATCTGCTCCGGGACGGTCCTCATCGAGTCCAAGCTGAAAGGTGGCGGTATGATCACCGCCAGGCTGGCGGCTTCGTACGACCGCGATGTAGTAGTCCTGCCGGGCAGGGCGGACGACCCGAGGTCGCAAGGCTGCAACGCCCTTCTCCGGGAAAAGCTCGCCGAGCCCGTCACCGACACAATTCATTTCCTGGACGTCCTCGGGCTCGGCAGCCCCGCAAAGCGCAGGATAGCCGACTTCGAGACGGATGTCAGGGAGCGGTACGAGGCGTTCCTGGACCCCGCCGAGCTGGCCGACATGTCGGCAGTGGCCGGAGTCATCAGGCGAAACCGCGGCATCACACCCGACGATATATGCCCCGAGGCCTGCCTTCCGTACGCCCGTGTCATACGCCTCGTCGGCATGCTGGAAAGCGACGGACTCATCTCCATGGACCTGCTCCAAAGATGCACGATTAATGTCAAAATTTCTTAAATTTGCGGATCGCAGACCGTTTACCGCATGACGTTCATCGACACGCACACCCACATCTACGACGAGGCCTTCACAGGAGAGGAGGACGATGTCATCCGCCGGGCGAAGGAGGCCGGGGTCGCCGTCATGCTGCAGCCTGACGTCGATTCCAGGGAGAGGGATGCGATGTTTGCCCTCGTGGACAGGCATCCAGACGAACTGCACGCCATGCTCGGCCTTTATCCAGGATCGGTTGACAAGGGATGGCGCGACGAGATAGACGCGATGCTTCGCTATCGCGGACGCAAGGTCGTCGCGCTTGGCGAAATCGGGCTTGACTACCACTACGGTGCCGAGTTCGCTGCCGAGCAGCGCGAGGCCTTCCGGGTCCAGATGGAGCTCGCCGCCGATATGGACCTGCCGGTTAACATACACCTGCGCGAGGCCACGGACGATTTCTTCCGCATCATGGACGACTGCGCACACCTTCACCTGAGGGGCAGCCTCCACGCCTACAGCGGGAGCTATGAGACTTTCCAACGGGTAAGGAAATACGGCGAGTGGTATGTCGGGGTCGGCGGCGTGGTCACATTCAAGAAAGCATCGCTCGCCGAAGCGGTCAAGCGCATCCCTCTCGAATGCATACTATTGGAGACCGACAGCCCTTACCTGACCCCGGTCCCCCACCGCGGAGAACGTAACGAAAGCAGATACATACCGCTCATCGCTGCCAGGATAGCCGAGCTCAAAGGCACCGGCGTCGACGAGGTGGCGGAGGCCACCACAGCGAACGCCCGGAGGCTCTTTAACATATAACCACATGATTGACAGTACATTGAAATCACAGG
>JAFYZE010000167.1 GCA_017548805.1 Bacteroidales bacterium | reverse complement strand
GGGATTCCATATCCGGCATTTTTTCCGTAAATATAACAAAAATGATTATATTTGTTTGTTTGAACCCTAAGCCGGGTGCGAAACGGCCACCAAAACAGCCTTATGAACAAAACAACCACATTATTGATATCCGCCGCCTTCATGCTGGCCGCCTGTTCGCCCGGCGCCTTGAAGACCAGGCACGGGGTGCTCGTCAACACCGCTGACGGTTCTTTTGTCAGGATCGGCGTCGTCACCGACGATATCATCCATGTAGAAGCTGTTCCTTCCGGCGAAAAACTCCCGACAAAGAAATCCCTCATGGTCGTGCCGCAGAAGCCCGGTGCGAAGTACACGGTCACTAAGACTGACAGCACGGTGGAGATCCTTACCGCTTCGCTCAAAGTGACGGCCCGCTATAAGGACGGACGCATCAGCTACGCGAATGCAGACGGCACGCCCGTCACTGAGGAGATTGCCCGCGAGTTCACCCCCATCGAGGTGGACGGGGACAAGGGCTGGACCGTGCACCAGACGTTCTATTCCCCTGAAGATGAGGCGTTTTACGGCCTGGGCCAGCACCAGGCCGACGAGTGGAACTACAAGGGCAAGAACGAAGAACTTTATCAATACAACACCAAGATAGCCGTCCCGTTCATCGTTTCTTCCAAGAATTACGGCATCCTCTGGGACAGCTACTCATTCCTCCGCTGGGGTGATCCAAGGGATTATCTCCATCTCGGCGAAGTATTCACGTTGTATGACAAGGATGGCAAAGAAGGCGCACTGACAGGCACTTATGTCCCGGCTATCCGTCGTCCTGACGGACCAGACTGGCCCCAGCACAACATCCAGATACGCCGCGAGACCGCCATCAACCAGGAGTATCTCATCACCCCGGACTGCGAGAAAGTCCAGGGCGCGCCCGATTTCGTATTTGCCGGCTCGCACGTGACCTTCGAGGGTGAGATCGAGCCCAAGGAAAGCGGAACTTTCCGCTTCCTCCTGTACTATGCAGGCTACACCAAGGTCTTCGTCGACGGCGAACTCGTCGTCCCCGAGATCTGGCGCACCGCCTGGAATCCCAACAGCCACAAGTTCGCCGTCGACCTCGAGGAGGGCAAGCGTGTGCCCGTCCGCATTGAATGGGAGCCGGACGGAGGCACCAGCTACTGCGGCCTCCGTGTGCTCAGCCCAGTTGCGGACGAGGTCCAGGGACAGATGTCCTGGTGGGGCGAGATGCAGGACAGGATCGACTATTACTTCATCAAGGGCGAGAATATCGACAAGGTCATAAGCGGATACCGTACCCTCACGGGCAAGGCCCAGATCATGCCCAAATGGGCCATGGGCTACTGGCAGAGCCGCGAGCGCTATACCAACCAGTTCGAGCTGGTGGCTACCCTGAGGGAGTTCCGCGAGCGCGGCATCCCCATTGACAACATCGTCCAGGACTGGCAGTACTGGGACGACAACCAGTGGGGCAGCCATGAGTTCAACAAGGAACGCTACCCCAGGCCGAAGGCGATGGTGGACTCCGTCCACGCCATGGGCGGGCGATTCATGATCAGCGTATGGCCCAAGTTCTATACCAATACCGAGCATTTCAGAGAACTGAACGAAAAGGGATGGATGTACCAGGTTCCGGTAACGGACAGCGTCGAGGACTGGCTGGGCTACCAGCAGTCGTTCTACGACGCTTATGCCGAAGGAGCCAGGAAGCTTTTCTGGAAGCAGATGTATGACCACCTCTACCCTATCGGAGTCGATGCCTGGTGGATGGATGCCAGCGAGCCCAACATCCACGACTGCACGGACATGGATTACCGCAAGGCCATGCAGGGCCCGACCGCACTTGGATCATCGACGGAGTATTTCAACGCCTACGCGCTGATGAACGCCGAGGCGATATACGACGGACAGAGGGGTGTGGACAACGATACCCGCGTGTTCCTGCTCACCCGCAACGGCTTCGCAGGCCTCCAGCGCTATTCCACCGCCTCATGGAGCGGTGACATCGGCACGCGTTGGGAGGACATGAAGACGCAGATTACCGCAGGACTCAACTATTCGCTCAGCGGAATCCCGTTCTGGGGTCAGGACATCGGCGGCTTCAGCGTCGAAAACCGCTACGCCATGGCGCAGCGCATCTTCGACGCCACCGGCAACGAGACCGACGACCTCAAGGAATGGCGCGAGCTCCAGGCCCGCTGGCACCAGTGGGGCGTCTTCTGCCCGCTATACCGCGCCCACGGCCAATTCCCTTATAGGGAGCCGTGGAACATCGCCCCGGAGGGGCATCCGGCATACGAGACCATCGTCGCCCAAGACCGCCTCCGCTATAGGCTGATGCCTTATATCTATACTCTGGACTCCCGTGTGTGGTTTGACGACTATACCATCATGCGAGGCCTGGTAATGGACTTTACTGACGACCCGGTGGCGCGCAATACCGATGACGAGTTCATGTTCGGCGGCGCTTTCCTGGTCTGCCCGGTCTATGAGTATCAGGCGCGCAGCCGCGAAGTTTACCTCCCCGAAGGGGGCTGGTACGACTTCAGCAGCGGCCGCTTCTTCGAAGGCGGCACACGCTTCATCGCCCCCGCCCCCTTCGACCACATCCCTGTATACGTCCGCGCCGGAAGCATAGTCCCGATGGGACCCGACATTGAGTATACCGCCCAGGAGCAGGACGGTTCCCTGCACATCCAGGTGTATGGGGGCAAGGACGGTTCCTTCACACTCTATGAGGACGACGGCCTGACCTACGCCTATGAGAAGGGAGGTTACTCCAACATTTCCATGGAATGGGACGACAAGGCCCGTACGCTCACGATCGGAGACAGGACCGGCTCATTCAAGGGGATGAAAGAGACAAGGAAGATCACAGCAATGCTGTATACCCCGGAAGGGACTGAAGACATACTGATCTCTGTCGATTACGACGGAACTGAAACCAAGATCATTTTCTGACGGAATGAGAAAGATAGCACTATATGCAGCCATACTCCTGGTGACCGTCGGATGTTCCCGCAAGACGGCCGGGCCGCGCGTCATCGAGGACTTCAACTTCGACTGGCGATTCGCCCTCGGAGACTCCCCTGCCTGGTCTACTCCGGGATTCGACGACAGCGAATGGAGGCAGCTGCACCTCCCCCACGACTGGTCGATCGAGGGAGAATTCTCGCCGGACAACCCTTCCGGCACCTCCGGAGGCGCCCTCCCGGGCGGCATCGGCTGGTACCGGAAGCATTTCCCGACGCCCGAAGGCGCCGGGAACGGCAAGACCGTCTCCGTCGAGTTCGACGGGGTGTTCATGAACAGCACTGTCTATGTCAACGGCACATCCGTGGGTACGCGCCCTTATGGCTACAGTTCATTCTCGTACGACATCACCCCCTATCTCAACCCCGAAGGAGAGGACAACCTGATGGCTGTGCGCTGCGACAACGCTGACCAGCCCAACTCACGCTGGTACGCCGGTTGCGGCATCTACCGTAACGTCCGGCTGGTGACCACAGGCGCCACACATGTGGCTTGGAGCGGGACATTCGTCAACACTCCGGAGATCAACTCCTCGCATGCCCTGGTCGCCGTGGAAGTAACCCTCAAGGGACCGGTATCGGAGGCAACAGCCGTCTCCAATGTCATCCGCAACGACAGGGGCGGCATCGTCGCCCGCGGCGAGGCGCAGCCTGCCGGCTCGAAGGTACTGTATGACACCCTGACCATCGTCAGGCCCCGCCTGTGGGACATCGACGACACTTATCTGTATACTGTCGAGACCACGGTCTGGAACGGCGACGAGATATCAGATGTATACCTTACGCGCTTCGGAGTGCGCACCATTGAGATGGACGCCGACCGCGGATTCATCCTCAACGGCAAGCCCGTCAAGCTCCTCGGAGTCTGCCTGCACCACGACATGGGCTGCATAGGCACGGCCGTGCATTTCCGCGCGCTGCAGCGCGAGCTCGAGATACTCAAGAGTTTCGGAGTCAACGCCATACGCACCTCGCACAATCCTCCCGCACCCGAGCTGCTGCAGCTCGCGGACGATATGGGATTCCTCGTCCTGGACGAGGCCTTCGACATGTGGCGCAAGCGCAAGACCCGTTACGACTACGCCCGCTTCTATGACGATTGGCACGAGCGCGACCTCGGCGACTTCATCCGCCGTGACCGCAACCATCCCAGTGTCTTCATGTGGAGCCTCGCCAACGAGATCGCCGAGCAGGGCGACTCCAGGGACGAGAGCCTCCAGAACCTTACGCCCGAGGAGGCGAACTATTTCCTCAACTTCGTGGACATCGGCAAGGCCGAAGCCCTCGAAGCCAACCTCAGCCCGAACGTGATCCTGGCGCAGCACATGGCGGATATCGTGCGTAAGCTAGACCCTACCCGGCCGCTCACGGCCGGCTGCAATGCCCCCGGTCCGGACAACAACCTCGTCCGTTCCGGCATGTCCGACGCCTTCGGCATCAATTATCATACAGGCATTTACGACCTCGCACGCGAGTGGTTCCCCGACATGCCGATATACGGTTCGGAGACAGCATCGGCCATCAACAGCCGCGGAGTCTATCCCCAGCCTTCCACCGACACCCTCGTAGTGCCGGCGCAATGGTGGCTGTCCTACGACTCGGAAGACCACCAGCTGCCGGCATACGACAACTGCCGTGTGCCATGGGGCGAACTTCACGAGGAGGCGTGGGTGCGCATCCGCGACCGCGAATGGATGGCCGGCACTTTCGTCTGGACAGGCTTCGACTATCTCGGCGAGCCGACCCCGTTCGGCTGGCCATCGAGGAGTTCGTATTTCGGCATCGTCGACCTGGCGGGCTTCCCCAAGGACTGCTACTGGATGTACAAGGCGGAATGGACGGACGAGACCGTCCTGCACGTATTCCCCCACTGGAACTGGAACATCGGTGACAAGGTCGACATCTGGGCCTACTACAACGACGCTGACGAGGTCGAGCTGTTCGTGAACGGCGAGAGCTACGGTCGTGACAGCAAGGACGGCGAGAAGCTTCACGCCCAGTGGAACCAGGTGCCGTTCGAGACCGGCAAGATTGAGGTCGTATCGTACCGCCGCGGCCGCGTAGTGGCCCGCGACAGCCGCGAGACTACGGGAGAGCCCGTGGCTCTCAAACTGAGCGCGGACCGCGGGACCATCCGTTCCGACGGCTATGACCTATCTTATATAACGGTGGAGGCCGTCGACGCCAAGGGCAGGTCGGTCCCCACGGCCGACCTCATGCTGGATTTCAGCGTCACCGGGGCCGGCGAACTCTTCGGAGTGGACAACGGCAACCCCGCCGACATCCTCTGCCTGAAAGGCGACCGCAAGCCCCTGTTCAGCGGCAAGGCCCTGGCCGTCATCCGCTCGATCAAGGGCATACCCGGATCCGCCCGGCTCACTGTAAACTCGGAGCTCGGCTCCGCGCACATTGATATAAAGGTCAAATAACACGCTATTCACAATTAACCATTTATACTACTATGCAAAATCAAACACAAGGCAGCAAGACTTACTTGTTCTCCATCGTGCTCGTAGCAGTTCTCGGTGGACTCCTGTTCGGATATGACACAGCCGTCATCTCCGGCGCGGAAAGAGGTCTCCAGGCGTTCTTCGAAGGCGCCAAGGACTTCACCTACACCAATGTCCTCCACGGATTCACATCGTCCAGCGCCCTGATAGGCTGTATCATCGGTAGCGCCCTCTCCGGCCTCTTCGCCGGAAAGTTCGGACGTAAGAAGAGCCTGTTCATCGCGGGTATCTGCTTCTTCCTGAGCGCAGCCGGATCCTACTATCCGGAGTTCCTTTTCTTCCCCAAGGGCGTGGCATCCAAGTCCCTCTGGGTAGCGTTCAACCTCTACCGTGTACTCGGCGGTATCGGCGTCGGTATGGCTTCCGCCATCTGCCCTATGTACATCGCTGAGGTGGCTCCCGCCAACAAGCGCGGCAAGCTCGTGTCCTGGAACCAGTTCGCAATTATCTTCGGTCAGTTGGTCGTGTACTTCGTGAACTTCCTCATCATCCAGTCGCACAAGAACGATCCCGCAGTGGTCGAGTGGACCAACCAGGTCGGCTGGAGACTCATGTTCGGCTCCGAGTGCGTACCCGCAGGTCTCTTCGCCCTGTTGATCCTGCTCGTTCCTGAGACTCCCCGCTACCTCGTCATGTCCGGCCAGGAAAGCAAGGCCCTCGACGTCCTTACCCGCATCAACGGCAGTTCTGTCGCTTCCCAGGTCCTTTCCGACATCAAGAGCACCGTCGTGGAGAAGAAGGAGAAGCTCCTTGCATACGGCTTCCTTGTCATCTTCATCGGCTGCATGCTCAGTGTCTTCCAGCAGTTCGTCGGCATCAACGCCGTGCTGTATTTCGCCCCGCGTATCTTCGAATCGATGGGCATGGGCAATCCTATGACACAGACAGTGCTGATGGGTATAGTGAATATCAGTTTCACTTTGGTTGCAATCTTTACGGTTGAGAAGCTCGGGCGCAAGCCGCTGCTCATCACCGGATCGCTCGGCATGGCTGTCGGCGCTATCGGCGTCGCCCTGGCCGATGCCCTCCCCGGTGTCCCCGGCATCGTCGGCGTGCTCAGCATCATGATCTACTCCGCTTCCTTCATGTTCAGCTGGGGTCCCATCTGCTGGGTGCTCATCTCCGAGATCTTCCCGAACACCATCCGCGGCG
>JAFYZE010000166.1 GCA_017548805.1 Bacteroidales bacterium | reverse complement strand
TTTTGCATCGCTCTCTACGAGACCGATGGATAATTATTGCCTTGTCTCAAATCAATCATTCTTAAAACGACTGATTTAGAGCAAGTTATTGAAAAGGCTGAAAATATGTACAACTTTTATTTGGATTCCAACTGGGAATTCCAATTTATCGGGCTCTTGCTCTATCAAGAGTTAGGAGCTCCACCGCAAAGAAGATGCGGTTAGAGCTCCCAGGGGTCTCCTGACAAGAGGTTCAGGGACATAAAGCAAGTATTGCGAATGTAGCCGTTAAAAACGACTCCCGCAAGGCTTAGGGTCTCAATTTGATGAACTTTTTCTCCGGGTCTTCCGGTATCTTTTCTCTCTCCTTTTGTGCCACGACATACGCCGGCGGACGCTGGTCAAAGCACTTCTTCTGGAAAGCCTTCTCTACCACATCAGCCACTTCCCGTGCTACATCATCCTTGTTGATAGATAGCTCCGTGTTGCTGGCGAGAAAGTTCAGAGCATAGTTCTTCGCTTTCTCGTGGAGATTGTCGTTCGTGGTCGTGCGATCCTGGCAGACCCAGATCTTGACTTGTATTACACATTCCTTGAACCAAGGGCAAGATGAGTGAGGGGCTTTCTTCCCCTCACTCATCAGAGCAGTATAGAGGCTGATGTCCAATATGTTCTGTAAATGACTCACCCTATATTTATGCCGCCATTGTGGGTGTGGGAGGGATGTAGACCCCTGTCTTTCCAGTGGCGGTTTCAGTAGGGATGATCCCTCCCACGTGATTGATCCTGGTGTGCTGGCGGAACGCCTTCCCCTTGGGTTCCTCATTGCCCAGACACAGAATCCTGTTGATAGGGTCTCCTGAAAGGAGTTCATCCATCGTGAGGAGACTCCTATTACTCTTCTTCACGGGTGTTTTAGGGGTATAGAATTCCTTGTATTCAGGGACATCGGAGAGGAGACTCTCCATAGTGGGAAGGTCTTCTTCAGACTTCTCCACAGTGGTCTTATCAGGTGAAGAGGCATTCTCTTTCTCCTTGCAGGCACTGGGATTGTAAGGGGCGAGGAGTGCAGGATGATTCCAGATACTCTCCTTGTCAGCAGTGTTGATAGAGACCGTCTCCTGCACAGGGGTGACCTCCTGGGGTTCAGGGAGTGCAAGGGGCGCTTTCTCGGAGTCCGGAGTGTTCTCCACAGAAACTGTTGTAACATCCTCTCCATAGAAGAGTTTCATCATCTCTTCCTTGGTGGCGGAGAAGTTTTTCAGCAGCTCCTCAAAAGCACGCTTCATCTCTTCTTCTCTCCTGTTCTTGATAGCCAGCTGGAGAGCATAGGCTTCCTCCATCTTGTTCTTTATGTCCTCCTGGAGGGCAATGTTCTTGGCTACAAGCTCACTGTAGCTCATTTCTGAAATGTCGCACTTTTTCATGTTCTTGATATTTAGATAGTTATACTTATTTTTCAATACCATATTTGGTAATATCCATCTGACGGTAGAGAGCCATCATACACTCGACCACAATGGAGTTCCCTGCCTGCTTGCTAAACTGGCTGTTACTAACCACCTGTTCGAAGCTATCAGGAAATCCCATCAGGCGGATGCGCTCCCGAGCGGTAAGGTCTCTCACGCCAGGGGTCTTGTCATCCAGATAGTCAAGCACGGACTTCTCCAACTTGATAGGGGCGGGAAAGAGGAAATCAGTGTCCTCGAGGAATCCGATGCAGAACAACCTCTCCCTATGCTGGGGAATACCATAATCAGAGGCGTCCAGAATGTGCCAATGAAGGTCATAGTTAAGACCGGCCTCCCGGAACATATCATTCATCTGGTTAAGGAGGAACGGCCAACTACGCATCTCCTTCCCATCGATAGAACCCTTGTGGCGGACGATGTTATCTACATTCTCAAAGATCCACACCTTGGGCTGGCACTCGCAGATCACCCGCACAAATGCCTTGAAGAGGTCGCCGCCACGCTCATCTTTCCAACCTTCCAGTTTCCCGGAGAGCGACCAAGGCTGGCAGCATACTCCGCCAACAAAAAGGTCAACCTGTCCCTTATACTTGGTGGCGTCAAGAGTCCTGACATCATCATACCACCTGTCTTCAGTGATAGGATAGTTGGCGAAATAGGACTTCTTCGCAGGCTTATCAATGTCACAAGCGAAAACAATCTCGTGCTTGATACCAAGCCTCTGAAGAGCCTGTTCAGGGGAGCAACGCCTTGAAAGGAGGATAGCATGAAAATGGTTTTCCTAGATGCCGGCACGATGGGTCCAGTCTCACTGGACCCCATTGCCGCATTGGGAGAATTGATACTCTATCCTGTTTCGACGCATGAGGAGTCCTGCCTCAGGGTGTCGGACGCGGATGTCATCCTGACCAACAAAGCCCCGGTGGACGACGCGGTGATGGCGGCGGCGCCAAGGCTGAAGCTTGTCTGCGTTGCGGCCACAGGCCTGAACCACATAGACTTGGAGGCCGCCGACAGGCGCGGCGTAGCCGTGCGCAACGTCGCCGGCTACTCCACGGAATCGGTGGCGCAGCTGACATTCACCCACATCCTCTCCCTCTTCTGCCGGCCGGCATTCTATGACGCCGAAGTCAAGGATTTCACTTATTCGCGCAGCGGAGTGCCGAACGATGTGCGGGAGCCATTCCACGAACTCAATGGCAAGACCATCGGCATCATCGGTATGGGAAACATCGGCCGGAGGGTGGCGCAGATAGCCGCCGCCTTCGGGATGAAGCCGGTGTACTATTCCACCTCTGGTACATCGCACTGCAAGGAATGGCCGTCGCTCAGCCTGGATGAACTGATGGGAAAAGCCGATATAGTCAGCATACACTGCCCCTTGAACGAGCGCACCCGCGGCTTGATCGGCGCACGGGAGCTCGGACTTATGAAGCCCGGCGCATACCTTGTCAATCTCGGCAGAGGGGCGGTCGTGGACGAGATCGCCCTGGCGGAAGCGATCGACAAAGGCCGGATAGCGGGCGCGGCTCTGGATGTATTCTCCACCGAGCCGCTGCCCGAATGCCATCCGCTACTGCACACCTCCCACCCGGAGCGCCTGCGGTTCACGCCGCACATAGCCTGGGCCAGCCATGAGTCTCTCGACCGGCTGGTCCGGATGATGGCGGATAATATCCGCGAAACTATGTGTGTCTAAGAAGCGTCCGCCGCTTTTACAGCCAGCATGGCACCTTGCGTGTCACGGCTGTTGGGGCCGATCATGATCTCGAAGTCCCCGGGCTCGCATACCCACTCCAAATCGTGGTTGTAGTAGGACAACTCCTCTTTCGTAAGCGTGAAATCGACCTGCACCGACTGCCCGGTTTCGATGTGTATTTTCTTGAATCCCTTGAGTTCCTTGACCGGACGCGTAGAGGTGGCATAGACGTCATGGATGTAGAGCTGTACGATCTCGTCGCCGGCACGGGAACCCGTGTTGGTAACGGTCACAGATGCCTTTACAGTTCCGTTCAGAGGCATTTCACCAGCACTCAAGGTCACGGGGCCGTATTCATAAGTGGTATAGCTGAGTCCATATCCGAAGGGATAGAGCGGAGCGTTGACTTCATCGATATAGCAACTGACAAACTTCTTGTACGGAGCATCGTCCGGATGCGGGCGGCCCGTGCTCTTGTGGTTGTAGTAGAGCGGAAGCTGGCCGGCGCTGCGCGGGAAGGAGGTGGTGAGCTTGGCCGAAGGATTGGCGTCACCGAAAAGAACATCCGCTACCGCGTATCCTCCTTCGGAGCCGGGGCTCCAGACATTCAGGATGGCGTCCATCTGCGCATCCTCCTCAACGAGCGTGAGGGGACGGCCGGTTACAAGCACCATGACGACAGGCTTCCCGGTGGCTTTCAGCGCCTGCAGGAGTTCCCTCTGGGCATCCGGCAGGCTTATATCGGTACGCGACGCTCCTTCACCGTTCATGTTGGGGACCTCACCGACACAGGCCACGACGACGTCGGCCTGGCGGGCCTTGGCGACAGCTTCTGCAATGAGCGCAGACTGAGGCGTCGTGTGTACGGGCGGTATCTGCATGCCGGGAGCAAAAGCCCTGAAGATGCTGTGGCGCACGGCATCCTCCAACTCTGCATCCTTGTAGAGCCAGGAGCCTTCGGCATAGGAAGCGTTTGACACCTCGGAGATACCCTGCCATAGAGTGACGCAGGGCTTGCGGGACATAGCCCAGGTCCCCTTCATGGCATCAGAGTCCTTGGCAAGGGGGCCGACCACGGCTACCTTGGCACCCTTGGAAAGCGGAAGTATGCCATCGTTCTTCAGCAGCACCTGGCACTCACGGGCCATTTCCCTTGCTGCGGCGCGGTTCTCCTGCGTATAGACGGTCGAATTGTAACGTGCGTCATCAAGGTAGCGATAAGGATCCTCGAAGAGTCCCAGCCTGTACTTGGCCTTCAGTATGCGGCGGCATGCGCGGTCGATATCGGCCTCCTTGATACGACCTTCCTCAAGCGATTCCTTAAGGGTGCCGATGTACCCGTCGCTGTTCATGTCCATGTCCAGTCCCGCTTTCAACGACCTGGCCGATATCTCCTGCAAGTCACCGATGCCGTGGTTGACCTCCTCGGCAATTGCCGTGGCATCGGAGACGATGAATCCGTCGAAGCCCCAGGAGTCGCGGAGGATATCCTGCATAAGCCATGTATTCATGGAAGCCGGAATGCCTTCGAACTCGTTGAAGGAACTCATATAGCTGGCGGCTCCCGCCTCGCAAGCGGCCTTGTAGGGATTCATATAGCCGTTCAGGGCCTCCTGGCGGCTCAGGAAGACGGAATTGTAATCCCGCCCTGCCTCGGCGCCTCCATAAAGGGCGTAATGCTTCACGCAGGCAAGGACTTCGTCCGTGCCGACCGAAGCATCCCTGCCCTGGTAGCCATAGACCATTGCCCTGGCGATCTCACCGCCGAGATAAGGATCCTCACCACCGCCTTCCACGATGCGGCCCCAACGCGCGTCGCGGCAGATGTCCACCATGGGGCTGAACACCCAGTTGATGCCGCTCGCTGCCGCTTCAGTAGCAGCGATGCGGGCAGACCTCTCGATGAGGTCCATGTTCCAGGAGGTGGACAGCGCCAGCGGCACGGGGAATACGGTTTCATGGCCGTGGATCACATCCATTCCGAAGATCAGCGGGATGCCGGCACCGGATTCCAGGGCAATCTCCTGGCACTGCCTGAGCAGTGCAGGATTGCCGGAGCCGTAGATACCGCCAAGCAGTCCCTGCCGGAGCAGCTTGGCGTTTTCGTCCTCCTCCGTCACCCTCTCCGCCGATATGAATCCCGGCGAAGAATGTAGGTTAAGCTGGCCGATCTTCTGCTCCAGCGTCATGCCGGCCATCAGATCGTCTATAAATCTATCCATCTCCGACTTTGGAGCGCAGGATGCAATGACAAGTCCTGCAAGAAGGATCAGAACGCTGTGTCTCATAGAGTTTTGTGTTATTTTTTATCGAAGGCCGCGAAATCCTCAAAGGTCCCATTCCAACTGTTGCCGTATGCCAGTTTGTGGATACGGTACCAAATTGTATATCGCGAAGGCGCATTGAATCCGCCGCGGTTGTCATTCATGATACTGTTCTCAGAAGGACGCCATACACCGTACTGATAGGTGAATCCTCCTTCGTACATACCCACCTCATCCTTATAGCGGTCATCGGCCAGGAACTTCGCCCATTTCACCTTTGCACGGTCTGAGGTTATGTCCACATTGGAATACCACATGTGGGCCGAGCGTGCCTTGATCAGATCCTTGTCACTCGAAGAGACCGTACCGGAATAATGATACTCATCCGCCAGTTTGGCGAACCCATGACCACCGGCTTCGTGCCTCAGCACGTCGCCTGTCCTTTCGAACGACTCGTCCTGTTTCGTGAAATACGTCACGGCAGGACCGCAGGCGTAATCCCTTCCCGTCCACGTCTGGGGCTCGTAGAAAGTGCAGGAACCGTTGAGATAGACTATACCCGATAGGTCCTGATTGCCGCAGACCAGGACCAGGACTTCATCCATCCGCTTGTCATCCTTGACAGCCTTGCGGGCAAGTTCGAAGCACTTGTCATTGTTACCACCCATAAATGTTACGTTGCCGAAATAAGTTCCGAGGCTCCGGCCGCCCCTCTCATATCCTTCCGTAGCGGAAACGGTTGTGACGAAATAGATATTGAAAAGCTTCCGGAACGATTTGTATGGCTCTACGGCGAAGAACTGCTCGACGCATGCCTCCATATCGCGGCGGTACATGCCGTTCGCTACCTGACGGTCGGAATAGGCGTCCCCCATGAAGACAATGTCGATGCCGTTCCCTTCCGAAGCCTTCTGATAGACAGTCACCTCTCCCTCCTTGGAATAATCACTGGACAAGTAAAAGTCAGGTTCGGGCAGATCCTTATACTTATACGGCTTCATGACATCCCAATACTTCTCCCACTGCTTGTCCTCTGTGTAGAGTTTGATGGCCCGGTCAGGAACGTAGATGGTCAGTTTGGGATTCTCTGTCCCCTGTATCGAACTGACAGTAGGCGGAAGGATACCCCGGAAATAAACCGATTCCAATTCCCTTGAGCGCAGGAAAGGATTGTATCCGATTCTATTCAGATTGGCAGACAGGGTAACTGTCTTGAGCGCAGGGCAATTCGAAAAGACATAGTCGCCGATGGAGGTGACCTGATCCCCCATGGTAACGGACTTGACATTGCTCCTGCCGGAAAAGATATTGTTGCCGAGTGCGGTCACCTCATCAGGGACTACATAATCATCGCTGATGGAGGGCAACAGGAATTGAAGTTTGCCGTCGGCCACGAAACCTTTGCCGTCCGAAGTGACATGTTTCCCATGCAGAGACTCAAGATTGACGCATCCCTCAAACGCCACTCCCCCGATGTATTCGAGGCTCTCCGGGAAGGTCAAGCTTTTGAGTTTACTGCAACCGTGGAAAGCATAATTCTCTATGGAACAGATCCCTTCCGGAATCTCATAGGAGACATCGTCACGCCCGGCGAAGTAGAAGAGCGTCATCGGGTAAAAGGCTTCCGCATCGTAGAGGAATTTCCTGTCTGCAGAGATGAAGTGACTGTCACCCTGCAGGTCCTTCAGGTTCGGACATTGGAGGAAGGTGTACACATCCATTGCATTGACGGATGCGGGGATCGTGACTGATTCTATGTTCGAATGGCCGAAGCATTCCCGCTCCAATGCCGTTACCCCTTCGGGGATGACTACGGATTTGAGTTCCTGAGTCAAAGCGAAGGCACTCTCGGCAATCCGGACTACGCCGGACGGTATTTCGTACGAAGAAACGCCTGCGGGAGCGAAGGCATAGAGAATGCCATCGATGATGACACAGCGTCCGTCTTCCGAGACATGGTGGCCGGTAAAGCGTTCCAGAGATGTTTTATCCAATGATATGAGCGCTCCCGTGGATGTAAGGGAGGAGGGAATCCTGAATTCCTTGATGTTTGGGACTCGAAGGAGGAAATCCTTCCCTATACGCTCCACCCCTTCCGGAATCAGTATGCCGGTCAAGCGTAAGCCATCGTCGGCATTGCTTGTCAGGGGGACCTCGATACTGGTCAAAGGACCCTGGAAACTCAGGACACCCATTCCTTTGCTATAAGTATTGGAAGCGAGGATACAGGAGCCCTGGTCATTGACAAGGGCAATCGGCTTGTTATCACTTGTCGTATACCATATCTCATTGCCTGGCGGCAGTTCTCCCTCAGGGAAGCCCCCATTGACCACCGTAACGGTACAACTGGCTTTCTTGTCACCCGCTGCAGCAGTGATGGTCGCTGATCCGAGGGCAATACCCTTGACGGTTCCGTCGGTGACGGATGCAACGTTGGAGTCTGAACTCGACCACGTCACGTTCTTGTCCGTTGCATCACTTGGTGACACCGTAGCTGAAAGAGTGACCGTCTCACCGATGACAAGGTCGACCGAGGTCTGGTTCAGAGAAACCGAAGATACCTCGACCGGTGCAGGTGTGGGAGTGGGAGTCGGTGTGGGTGTAGGATCTGGCTCGGAATTGTTCGGGCTTTCGCACGCCCATGCCAGTATAAGCAGGGATGCCGTCAGGAGTCTGGTCAGTTTGCGCATAATCTTGATCAAGTGAATACTGTTCTGGAAGCTAACAAGTCAAATTTAAGCATTTATACACAATTTATCATCACAGCCAGTTCCATTTTGTTCCCGTAATTGGTATTCCACAGGCTTTTGTTTTACGAATTTCGTATAATTATTTTATGTTTTTCATAAAACTGGCATTATCTTTGTCTTTAGGCATCCCGACTGAAAAATAGACAACGATATGAACAATCCAACTCAAAGGAGCATCAAATGGCTCTCCTTCGCCATCCTGTTTTTTGCGACGCTCTACTTCGCTTTCATCTATGCCAAGACCATCGACCAGCTTTGGATCCACAAGACCATTGTCTGGAATCAGGACAAACTCGCCTGGCAGATCTTCATCATCGCCGGCAGGTTCATCGCCACGGCCCTTCTCTATGTCTTCTGCTGCATCTTCCTGGTCCGCACTAACCGCTCGTTGAAGAATGGAGATATCTTCCCCAGGTCCAATGTCTCCCTCCTCCGCTGGACCGCTCTGGTCGTCGCCCTTGCGACATTCGTGCATTCCAATTACGACGATGTGATCAGCGGATGCCAGATGTCCACCCTTGACGGAAACACCTTGTTCTACCCCCTCATCGTACTGTTCTTCGCAGGACTCTACAAGATCGCCTACCTCACCGCAAAAGACAGCAGCCTCGCGATATGATCACCGTCAATCTCGACAAAATGCTCTGGGAACGCCACATGAAGCTCTCGGAGCTCTCCGAAAGGATCGGAATATCCATGACCAACCTTTCCCTGCTCAAGACGGGGAAAGGTCGTGCCATCCGCTTCTCGACGCTCAACAAGCTCTGCAAGGTGCTTGAATGTGTTCCTGGCGACATCTTGGACTATCAGCCCGACCCGGAAGGCGTCGAGGTGGAATATGATATCTACTCCGAATGACTTGCCATATGCGGATCAGACTGATACTGGCGCTTTTGCTCCTTCCCGCCTGCATTTACGCGCAGGAGCGCTTCCCCGTTCGCGGAAGGATCGTCGATGAAAAGGGCGAAGCCGTCGAATATGTCCATGTGGGAATCCCCAGACTCGGCATCGGTACCGTCTCTACGGTGGACGGCCTCTTCGAAATCAAAGTTCCTGCCGATACACTGGAATTCCACCACGTATCCTACCAGACCGGTTATTATCCCGTCTCCACTCCGGATAATGACCTGGTAATTGTCCTCAAGGAATCCGAGTTGTCCCCGGCCGTTTTCATCGGCGGCGATACCAAGGAGAAATACCTTCTCCGTCCCGGAACAAGATTCGTGGGAGCCCAAGGGGGCTTCAACGCCCGGGACGGCATAGACAAGGGAAAGGAAGTGGGATCTGTCGCAAAGGCACGAAAACCGTTCCTGATCAAAGATATCCTGTTCACCGTTACGAGCAACAGGATTCCCGGATGTGTCATATCGATCAACATCTATCGCATCGAGGGAGAGCCGAAAGAGTTCATCAACATCCTGCACAAGCCCATTTATGCCGATGTCGCCGTATCCGACGGCAGACAGGATTTCGACATCCAGCCTGAAGAATCCATACTGCTGGAACCGGGGAGCTATTTTATATCCTTTTCTCTGGTCGACTGCGATATGGACGCCGTCCGCCGGTTTCAGGAGACGCCGGAGTCCGAGCGCAACCCTACGGACATGGAATTATACACCAACATCTATTTCAAGAGCAGCTACTATCGGGAATCCTCCCTGGCTGGGCTCGAGTACATCCCCGTCAACATCGGTATCTCCGTCAAGGGCCTGGAGTACCAATAGAACCGGTATCCAATAAAAAACGCTCACCGAAGTGAGCGTTAAAGTGTCAATCAATGGCTTCCAGCAACTGGTCGCAGATACTTTTCATTCCGGCGATGGACGGATGGCCGTTCTGCTTCTCGATATCATGGAGCTCGATGAGCTGTACATTGTAATGCTTGCAGACCTCACGCATAGACTCATTGACCTCTTCCTGCAGCTCGGAATTCAGGATGGAGTAAACCGTCGCTTTCTGATAGCGTCTCTGAAGCATGTCCAGCAGGCAGGCAAGGGCTGGACGGAAACTCTTGCAGTCATCTTTCGTCCAGTCTGAATACTGATACTCACCCATAGGGGCCCTGGCCCAGGCGTCATTGGTCCCTCCGAAAACAAAGATGATGTCCGGGTCGCCCAGCATATCCACGCGGGAGATGAAATACGAGTTGAAAACATCCCTGTGGAAGTATCCCGTACCGCAGATGGTCGTGCCGCCCCATGAATTGTTCTTATCCAGCTCATACCCTTTCGCTTTGATATACAGGCTCCACCAGGTCTGCTCTACCTCCTTGACATCATTGTTGGCGTCAGGATAAAACGGGGCGTATCCTTCGGGATTGCTGCCCTTAAACGTTGAATAGGAGTCTCCCAGTACGGAAACTTTCTTAGTCTGCGCCGATGCCGTTATCGCAGCAAGGACCAGCAGTGCAAATAAGACGACTCTTTTCATGGTTACTTTTTTCGAGGAAAACAATAAAAAAACTACATGATAATTGACACAATCAAGGGATTCAGGACACGAGGGAACGGGACTGAAGCCAGACGTCGAATGCCGGTCTGAAAGACTCGGAGACGTGGATGAACGCACCTCCAATGCTGATGTCACTTCCGGCAGAAACAGAGTCTATACGGTCCAGTGATACGATGTATGAGCGGTGGACCCGCATGAAACTTCCGGTAGGCAGCAGGTCTTCCAGTGCCTTCATCGTTATATGGGTAAGAAGCGTTTGTCCTTCTGCCAGGTGTATGCGGACATAGTCTTTCATCCCTTCGAAATACAGGATATCCTCAAGGAACACCTTCTGCATGCCGGAATCGGTCTTAATAAATATGGACTTGTCCGCTGCCGTAGCCGTCTGCTGCGACTGGGAGGCTGCGGTTGCAGCTTCCACCAGCCCGAACAGACGCTGCGCCTTCTCTGCCGCCTCCAAAAACTTCTGATAGCGTATGGGCTTGAGGAGGAAATCTACGGCGGACACCTCATAACTCTCGAAGGCATACTGCTTGAATGCCGTGGTGAATATGATGCGTGTCCCTTCCTGGACCATGCGCGAGAGCTCCAGTCCGCTGAGGTCGGGCATCTGTATGTCCATGAATACAAGTTCCGGACGACGGCTGCGTATTTCGGACAATGCCTGCACCGGGTCTGTGAATGACGCCTCCAACGTCAGGAACGGGGTCCGGGCAATATAGTTTTCAATCATTTTGACGGCCAACGGCTCGTCGTCCACCACTATGCACCTGAGATTCATTGCAGAATGTCTTTCAGCCTGACCGTAGCGCTGTATGCCCGGCCGTCATTAACCGTATTGTATTCGAATGCATCAGGATAGAGTAACTCGAGCCGGCGCTGGAGGTTCTCCAGCCCAATACCGGAGCCAATATGGTCGGTATTGGTTTTCTCGAAGACGGAATTCTCACAGGTGAATACGAGATCCTTGCCGTCTCCTCGCATGGCAATCCTGACGAAGGAAGGGTAACGCGCGTTTACTCCGTGCTTGAATGCATTCTCTATCAAGGAGATAAATAGTAGTGGAGCCACCGTTGCGTCGCCGGCTTGTACAGAGAGGTCCTTCTCAACCGTTGTCATATCGTTGCAGCGCAGCGCCATCAGACCGATATAATTGTCCATGAACTCGATTTCGCCATCGAGAGGGACCATGTCCCTGTTACTGTCGTATAGAGCGTAGCGGAGCAGATCGCTTAGCTGACCTATGCTCTCCTGCGCCTTGTCAGGGTCTATCTGTGTCAGAGATGAGATGTTGTTGAGTGTATTGAAGAGGAAGTGTGGGTTCAATTGGTTCTTCAGCCAGTTCAGCTCAGCTTCTGCGCTCTTGCGTTTTTCTTCCTCTATCTTGACCTTCAATTCATTGTTACGCTGTATTTGTCTTACTCCGACAGCCAGGAGTATGAAAACGCACTGGACTATGATGCCGACGAACACTGTTCCCACGTATAAAGCCCAGATGTCATTGATGGTAAAAGGAAGGCTTTCCGCAAGCTGGTTCCTCACTTCATCCGTCACAGGCTCTGGAAAAAAGGCCTTGGCATTGAGCAGCAGAATGAGACCGGCATTGGTCGCGTAGAACCATTTTTTCCGATTATCCTTGAACAGGAAGGACGGAACCAGCCAGAAATAGTTGACCAGATACAACAACAGTACCGGGGCCATGATACTGACAGTGGACTTGAACACGGATACGGCGTTCGCATTGTTACCGGTGATGGACCAGCTCAGGAAGGCGGGCATCAGGATGACGAAAGCCCAGACAAGGACCTGCGTCAAGTTGATGAGACTCTTTGATCTGTCACGTTTTTCCATAACGAAACAAAGATAACGTTTTCTTTTTACATTCCAGCCGGGAGCGAACCGGTTGTGGATCCGCCACCGAGGGCGCCGCTTCCATTCAAGGTCTCGGCCGTACTCTGGGTGTTGATTACGTCATCGTTTGTTATGGTCCTGCGGGCTTTCTTGACGCCGTAGTTGCCTTGCTTGCCGAAAGTCCAGCTCACACTCAGGGAAGCCTGGCGGATAGGGATGGCCAAGGACATGTCACTTATGAAATCCTTTGTCTCAGAATGGGACTTGATAGCGAGGCTGCCTGACCCCAGTGGCGAGACGGCTGACAGGCTTACGCTCAGGCGGTCATCCAGGAAGGTCTTGGTCAGGCCGAGGGTGCCGAGGCTTATGCCCGTACTCCATCCTTGGAGAGATTTCGTCCTGCCCGTCAGGATGGCGTTGGCGCTTAAACGGAGGTCCCATGGCATTGTTTGCTGGAAGCCCAGCAGGGCAGTGCCGCTCCATCCGCTGTTCCGCTGGCCGAGGACATCGCTCCTGAGGTCCGAGTAGTCAGCGCTTCCGTTCAGGATGATGCGGGTTTTTGCTCCAGCGTTGATCATTACGAATGCGTTCAGGCCTGAGGAAGAGGACCTCACGATATTGCCGAAAGTTGAGTGGAGGATATTATCTTCATAGAAACTGTAGGACGAAATACCGTTGCCCGTGTAACCGTAGCGGGCTGTGAGGTTGAGCATAAGATTGGTGCTGAAGTAGTTGTAGACCAGATTGACGTTATGGGCCTTTTCCACTTCGAGGTCGGGATTGCCGTAGCTGAGTGCGGTCGGGTCAGAATCGTCGCGGTATGGATTGAGGTAAGTTATACCAGGACGGCTGACGCGCATATTGTAACTCATGCCGATGTTGGATGTCACGCCAAGGTTAAGTTGAATGCTGGCAGTGGGCACCAGGCATCCATAGGAGGTCTTGAAAGCGCTGCCGCCGTCCTGCGAATAGTTTTGCCAGGTATACTCGTAGCGGACGCCCGCTTTGATGCCTACAATTCCCTGGTTCATCGCCATTTCAGTATATGCGGCGCCGATGCGGTTGAAATAGTCGTATTTCGTGCTGCCGGCCTTGTTGTAATCCCAACCTTTCCCGTCCCAAAGGTAATTCGTCTGGTCCGAGATGTTATGGCGAGAGATGTATTTCGCTCCAGTAGAGAAGGTACCGATACCGTCTATCGGCGTAGTGAAGTCGGCTTGTACGGTGTTGTCCAAGGAATTGGTCAAGCCGTCAGTCCTGCGGTCGGTGAGGTCTATAAAAGGGTTGTCATTTTCGCCGAAAGTGTTCTTGCTCTCTGTGACTGTCGGACTGGCCGAGAATTGGTAAGACAAGACGAAACTGCGTTTCGGCGAGTCTGCCCAAAGGTGCTGGTAATCCGCACTGGCGGTTACGGAGGCAGTGTTCCCATTTGACCAGGTGCTTGAGGAGTAACTGAAGCCGAGGCCTCCGAACCCCATCTTAGTCAGTCCGGTATTGTCGCTGATGGTACCAAGACGCATGAGACCGGCGGTCGCCGAAACGAGATTCAGGCTATCAATCTCATAACTGAGGTTGAGATTGCCCAGGACTATGGGATTCTTCATTGTACCCTCGCTGTGCATCGAGGTTGTCATCCCTGCGTTGGTTGTACGTTCGATGTCAACCGAGGTCCCGGGGCTGTTGTTCAGCATTGCGTTTCCGGTCAGGCTCATAGCGAACCTGCCTTTCTGTTGGTTGTAGTAGACGCCGGCGCCGCCACCGCGGGTGGAAGCCTGGGCAGTGATGGTACCATAAGCTCCCTCCGCGGCGCTAGCTCCTCCCGTGACCTCGCGGTTGGTGGTTATCTGGAGGACGCCGCCGACGCCTTCGGCATCATAACGGACTCCTGGATTTGTCACTACGGAGATGTCTTTAACGGCACTGGCAGGCATCATCTTGAACACGACGGAAGGATTGGAGGATATCATCTGATTGGGCTTGCCGTCCACATAGACCACGAAAGAGGAACTGCCGTTCACAGTAATATTATCCTGCCCGTCCACAGATACCATCGGGACCTTGCGGAGCATGTCCAAGACGGTATTTGTCTTGGAGTCGACATCGTTGGCGACGTCATAGGTCATCCTGTCCACCTCCATCTTTACCAGAGGACGCTGAGCCGTGACACTTCCGGCCTTCAGGGTCTGGACGTCGTCCTGGACTAGGATTGTACCGAATTCGATGGTCGATACGGTCCCGTCAAGGGTGAAATCCCGTATGACCGTCTTTCGGCCCATATTGCTGAACAGCAGGCGGTAATCGCCCTTCCCCGTGAGGGTTTGTGCGAAATTGCCGTCAGTGTCGGTGGTGGTGAAGGCAACCGGCTTCTCCAAGTCCGGAACCTTGAAAAACTGAAGTATGGCGGAGGGTTCGCCTTCGCGCGAAAGAGAGTCAAGCACAGTGCCGGTGACGACGGCCTGTTGTGCAATAGCCATGAAGCTGCCGAGTAACGTCATGGTAAAAACCGTAATTATCTTTTTCATTTTCCGTTAGTTTTATCCGATTATCACGGTACAAATCTACGGTGAATATCGCGGCCGGGGCCGGCTTTTCGACCAACAGCCCGTTTCTTTCGACGTATGCCTGCTCAGTACCCATCTTAGCAGCGATCAGGAAGGGCAGGCCGGAGACTATCTGGCTGACATCGGGATGTCCCTTCTGGCTGTGCGTATAGTCGGAAAGGTGGGATCCATAATCTCAAATGCAGTTGTTTAGTTGCAAAAAAGTTGTATTTACACAAAAACAGACGCTTTTTATATATTTGCAATAGGAAAACACGTCCTGCGACGGTATGACGATAATGGATAAGGCTCACGCATATGTACCCGGAACAGAGTTCCCGTGGAGATACAAGTACGAACATATGGCGGTTCCCACCGACTGCGTGCTTTTCACTTATGATGATTGGAAGCTGAAGGTTCTACTGATTCGACGTGGAGCAGAGCCGTGCAAGAATATATTGGCCTTCCCGGGAGGATTCCTCAAGACCGACGAGACGTCCTCGGCGGAGACGACGCCGACGAGGCTATCCTTGGCGTGAAGTTCGACCGGGAAGTCTACCCTGTGGACTCCAGCCCAGAAAACGTCCGAGGCGAAAAGGAAGTTGGTTTACCTTCAACAGGAAGCGTTACGAGGAAATGAAAGCAATCCTTTACATCCTCCTTTATGTATGGCAACTCCCCCAGAACATTCTAGGAGAGATACTTTCGTTATATTACGGAGCACGTAAAGGCCACGACTACCATGGCGTAAGGCTGCATTATTCTCCCAGCATTCCAGGAGGGATCTCCCTGGGGCGGCACATCATCATAAACGACAGGAATCGTAACGACGAATCTGAGAAGATGCACGAGTGGGGTCACACACGCCAGTCCCTTATGCTGGGCTGGCTCTACCTTCCCATAATCGGCCTTCCATCCATTCTATGGGCAAGCCGCCGGCGTCGTAACTATTACTCTTTCTGGACCGAACGCTGGGCCGATACCCTCGGTGGCGTCCGTCGCTAAGCCAGAGTTCCATCCCCTCGCGGTGACATAATGGGGGTCCTCAAGTGACGTAGACGGTCCACGATCTGGACCTTCTACGTCAAAAACGCCCCAAAACGTCATAGACGGTCCAATTGATGGACCGTCTACGTCACTTCGGAAAGGTATCCTCCACACACCTGGCGTGTTTACGCCGCTGATTCCTCACTCACCTGAGGGATTCCGCTTCGCGGCCTACGGCCGCTTGCGCTATCCCTGCCCGCCTGCGGCGGGCTTTGCCAAGCATCAGAAAAACAGCGCGATCGAGCAAGCTCGTCGCGCTGTTTTTTTTCGCTTGGCGGTGAGTGAGGGATTCGAACCCCCGGAACCTTGCAGTTCATTGGTTTTCAAGACCAACGCCATCGACCACTCGGCCAACTCACCGGATATGTGCGGGCAAAGATAGATAAAATCCGCCGCAGAGCAAAATTAATCGTCGCTCTTGACGAAGAACTTCCACTGGAACAGAAGCAGATAGAAGGCTCCGACGGTGACGCAGCTGTCAGCGAAGTTGAAGACCGGTTCGAAGAAGATGTTGCCTCCCAGCAGGGGCACCCAGTCGGGCCAGGTCCACAACGGGAAATAGAACATGTCCACGACCTTGCCGAAGAGGAAAGGCGCATAGTCCCAGATGACACCGTAGAAGAGGCTGTCGATGATGTTGCCGAAGGCGCCGGCGGTGATGAGCGTCAGGCCGACCAGCACCCCTGCGGGGATGGGCGCTGCCTGACCGTCCCGCCGCGCCGCCGCATTCTTGCGGCACATGTTCCGGATCCACAGTACGAGAGCCGTACACAGGCAGATACGGAAGATTGACAGCAGCAGCTTGCCTACTTTGCCTCCGAAGGCCCAGCCGAAAGCCATTCCTTCATTCTCGACAAACAGTATCTTGAACCAGTTGCCGATGACGTCGAAATGCTCGCCCAGGCCCATGTTGGTCTTGACCAGGACCTTGACGACCTGGTCGATGACCACGAGCACGATGCCCAGAATAACGAGTTTCCTGCCTTCGGACCTCTTCATGGATGACTATCTCTTGCCGTTCTTGGCCAGCATTTCCTTAGCCTCGACAGTCAGCGTGGCGTGCGGCACGAGACGCAGGCGCTCCTTGGGGATGAGCTTGCCCGTCACGCGGCAGATGCCGTAGGTCTTGTTCTCGATACGGGCCAGTGCAGCCTCGAGATTCTGGATGAATTTGTACTGGCGGGCGGCGAGCTGGCTGGCTTCCTCCTTGGAAAGCTGGTTGGCTCCGTCATCCTCGACGGTCTTGAACGAGGGAGAAGTGTCCTCGATGTCGTTGCTGGAGGTGCGCATCACGGTACCGCGAAGCGTAGTGTACTCGGCCTTGGCCTTGGCAAGCATGTCAAGGATGATCTCCTTGAACTCGGCGAGCTCCTCGTCACTGTAACGGGTCTTTTCGACGGTCTCCTCGACCTTCTTGTTCTGTTCAGTCATAATTTTATCAATAGGTTGGTTATTCAGTTTGGTAACTTTGATGCGTATGGTGCCTTCGTTCCATTCGACCTCGGAAGCGTCGGCGGGGGCTGCGGCCAGGACGTCGCTGTCCACGGACAGCGCCAGGGTCTGGCCGGAGAGATATTCGCCGAACGACGCAAGTGACTCGCGGATCTGGGCGAGTTCGTCGCCGTCGGCGTAGATCACGACGCCGACCTTGTCGGTGACGTCGAAGCCGCTGTCCTTGCGGATGTTCTGGATGCGGTTCACAAGCTCGCGGGCGGTGCCTTCGGCGCGAAGCTCCGGCGTGATGGCGATGTCGAGGGCGATCGTAAGGGAGCCCTCGGAAGCGACCAGCCAGCCGGGCATGTCCTCGGAAGAGATGACATAGTCACCGGGGTTGAGGACGACGTCGCCGCCGGCCAGGACGAGCGTGTAAGGCTGCGCAGCAGTCTCAGCCGACTGGATGTCGGTGATCTGCTGCTGCGAGAGCTCGCCGAACGCGGCAGCTATCTCCTTCATCTGCTTGCCGTATACCTTGCCCAAGGTCTTGAAATTGGGCTTGATCTTCTTGGTGATGATGCCGGTGGTATCCTGGATGAACTCCGCTTCCTTGACATTGACCTCCGTCAGGAGAATGCCCTTGACCTTCTCGAGATTGTCCTTGACCAAGTCGTTGATGACAGGGATGAGAAGGCGCGCGAGCGGCTTGCGGACGTTGATGCCGGCCTTCTTGCGGAGGGCGAGCACCATCGAGGAAGCCTGCTGCGCCAGCGCCATCCTCTCCTCGAGGGCGGTGTCGATGAGCGAAGCGTCGCTCTTCGGCATCGGCTGGTAATGCACGCTGTCGGTATCGGGCACGAGGTCACACCAGAGATTGTCCATGTAGAAAGGCGCGATCGGAGCGGCGAGCAGCGCAACGTCCTTCAGGACCTCGTAGAGGGTCTGGTAGGCTGCGAGCTTGTCCGAAGCGAGTCCGGAGCCCCAGAGGCGCTTCTTGTTCAGGCGGATGTACCAGTTGGAGAGATCGTCTCCGACGAAATCCTGGATCAGGCGGCCCGCCAGGGTGATATCGTAATCCTCATAAGCGGCCACGACACCCTTGACCAGGGTGTTGAGCCGGCTTATGATCCACTTGTCGAACTCCGGCCTGGCGGAATACGGCACCTGCGGCGCCGAAATGTCGAACTTGTCGATGTTGGCGTAAAGCGCGAACATCGAATAGCAGTTGTAGAGCGTGCCGAAGAACTTGCGGCTCACCTCCACCACACCGGCCTCGTCGAACTTGAGGTTGTCCCAAGGCTGGGCGTTGGTCAGCATATACCAGCGCAGGGCGTCGGGGCCATAGGTATCGAGGGCCTTGAACGGATCGACGGCATTGCCGAGACGCTTGGACATCTTGTCGCCGTTCTTGTCCAGAACGAGACCGTTGGAGATGACGCGCTTGAAGGCGGGAGTGCCGCTGACCATCGTGTGGATGGCGTGAAGGGTATAGAACCAGCCGCGGGTCTGGTCGACGCCCTCGGCGATGAAGTCGGCCGTGCAGCCGAACTTCCCGCTGCCGAGGGCGCGCAGGCCCTCCTGCGCGTACGGCATCGAGCCGGAGTCGAACCACACGTCGATGAGGTCGCTCTCACGCACCATCTTGCGGCCGCTGTCGCTGACCAGGAAGATATTGTCCACATACGGCCTGTGAAGGTCGATGCGGTTATAATTCCCAAGGCTCATGTCATCAGGGTCAAAACCCTTGTCAGCCACGGGGTTGGAGGCCATAATGCCGGCCTAGACGGCCTTGTCTATCTCGGCGTACAGCTCCTTGACGGAGCCGATGCATTTCTCTGCCCTGCCGTCCTCGGTGCGCCAGATCGGCAACGGAGTGCCCCAGTAGCGGCTGCGGCTGAGGTTCCAGTCCTGGATATTCTCCAGCCATTTGCCGAAACGGCCGGTGCCGGTGGCCTCGGGCTTCCACATGATCTGCTCGTTGAGAGCCATCATCTGCTCGCGAACGGCCGTGGCCTTGATGAACCAGGAGTTCAGCGGATAATAGAGGACAGGCTTGTCGGTGCGCCAGCAATGCGGATATGTATGGACGTGCTTCTCGATCTTGAAGGCCTTGCCCTGGGACTTGAGCATGACGCTGAGGTCGATGTCGAGGGTCGGGTCATCGGGGCCGAGGGCCGGGTCATAGGCGTTCTTGACGAAACGCCCGGCCCACTCGGCATAGTCAGGGCTCATGCGCTCCTCCACGAACTTCGGATCGAGGTCCTCGACACGGTAGAAGCGACCCTGGTAGTCCACCTGGGCCTGAGGGTCGCCGTTGCGGTCGATGACCATGAGCGGCGGCACGCCTGCGGCCTTGCCGACCTTCATATCGTCCGCACCGAAGGTCGGAGCGATATGGACTATGCCCGTACCGTCCTCCGTGGTGACGTAGTCGCCCGGAATAACGCGGAACGCGCCCTCGTCCGGACGGAACCACGGGATCAGCTGCTTGTAGCGGATCTCCAGCAGGTCGGAACCCTTGTATTCGCCGGGCAGGACCTCGTACGGGACGAGCTTGTCGCCGGGCTTGTAGTCAGAGAGCGCCAGCCCCTCGGCCTTGGCGTTGAACCATGCGGGGACAAGGGCCTTGGCCAACAGATAGACGGCTTCCTCGCCGGAATAAGGATTGAACGAACGGACCCTTACATAGTCGATGTTCGGGCCGACGCAGAGGGCGGTATTGGACGGGAGGGTCCACGGCGTTGTGGTCCATGCGAGGATGTAGAGCGGGAGGTCGCCCTCGAAAAGGGCCTCGGAACGCTCGTCTCGGATGACCTCGAACTGCACCGCCGCGGTCGTGTCCTTAACGTCGCGGTAGCAGCCAGGCTGGTTGAGCTCGTGCGAGCTCAGGCCGGTGCCCGCAGCGGGCGAATACGGCTGGATGGACTTACCCTTGT
>JAFYZE010000026.1 GCA_017548805.1 Bacteroidales bacterium | reverse complement strand
TCCGCCTCTATTCCGTCATCTACGACTGTATCAATGAGGTCAAGGACGGTATCGAGGGTATGCTCGAGCCTGAGAAGAAGGAGGAGGTCACCGGCACGGCCGAGGTCAAGCAGACCTTCCGCATCAGCAAGGTCGGCACCATCGCCGGCTGTATCGTGCGCGACGGCAAGATGGTCCAGAAGACCAGCGTCCGCCTCATCCGCGACGGCATCGTCATCTACACCGGCGAGCTCGGATCCCTGCAGATAGGCAAGGACGCCGCCAAGGAAGTGACTGCCGGCCGCGAGTGCGGTATGAGCATCGCCGGCTACAACGACATCAAGGAAGGCGACGTCATCGAGGCCTTCCACATCGTCGAGATCAAGCGTACGCTGTAATAAGCAACAAATAAATGAAGGAAGCCGACCCTCGCGGGCCGGCTTCTTTTTTCATTGCCAAATGCAGAAGTGCAAAATAATATTGCTTTTCTGCAAATAAATACTTATTTTCGCAGCAGACATAATAATAACAAGTCATAATTTTACTGATACCAACACAAACCAATTTTTTGTTAGATTCAACCAACCACCATCGGGCACTACGGAAAACGTAAGGATGCCTCTTCGCTAAAATGACCGTTATGAAGAAACTGTTTGGCATTTTGCTGGCTTGCAGCCTCGTCGCAGCGTCCTGCGAAAAGACCCCTGAACCGGAGCCGTCTCCGGCTCCCGCGCTGGTCTCTACCAGCCCGGAGGACGGAGTCTCGGGGATCGACGATTCCTCCCTTTCGGTGGTGTTCAAGTTCGACCAGAACATCAAATGTTCCGCGAGCGCGCAGTCGCGCATCAGCATCGACGGCGGAGCGAAGGTGGACAATGTCGAAGCATATAGTACTGATTTGACGGTGAGCGTGTCCGGATTGAACGAGGGCACTTCCTATGTGCTCAGCATTCCTGAGGGTGCCGTTGAGGGCTATAGGCACGACCAGCCGGGGGCGGCGGCCATCAGCTTCCGCTTCTCCACCTGGATGCCGGACCCCGTCGCACCGGATCCTGCCGATCCGAAGGATTGGGAGAAAGCCGCTTCCGCAGTTCGCAACATGGGCATAGGCTGGAATCTCGGCAACACCCTCGATTCCAACAGCGGCGCGATCGACAACATGTGGATCGAGGCCTTCGGCAATCGTACGGTAACCGAATATGAGACAGCATGGGGGCAGCCCGTCGCCACGCGCGCGCTCATACATATGTTCAAGAAAGCCGGTTTCAATGCCATCCGCGTGCCGGTCACCTGGTACCCCCACATGGGGACGGTCATTGTGACCAGGTATCAGGATAGTGAAGGGAATTGGAAAGGCCGTTGGGACGTTTCTACATGGGAAGGATATGACGTGGACCCGGCCTGGATGGCCAGGGTCAAGGAAGTCGTAGGCTATGTCCTCGACGAGGGCATGTACTGCATCCTCAATGTCCACCACGATACCGGTGCGGCTACTACCGGCTGGCTCAGGGCCGACAGGCAGGTCTACGAGTCCGTCTGCGAGCGTTATTGCTCGCTTTGGAACCAGATAGCCACCGAGTTCGCATCCTGCGGGCAGAGGCTCCTGTTCGAGTCCTTCAACGAGATGCTCGATGCCAATGGTACCTGGAACTCTTCCACGGCCGAGGCGCACGAGGTCATCAATATGTATAACGCCGATTTTGTCGCCACCGTCAGGGCTACCGGCGGTAAGAACGCCTACAGGAACCTCATTCTCAATACCTATGCTGCCAGCTCCACCAAAGAGGCCCTGGTAGCATTCCGTCTCCCTGAGGATACGGTCGAAGGCCATCTCATGGCCGAGGTCCACAGTTACGCTCCGTACAATTTCGCATTCGATACGGCCCATCCCCAGACAGTGTTTGACGATGCTTGCGACAGGGAAGTCAGGGGCATCATCGACGGCCTGAACACCTACCTCGTCAGCAAGGGCATCCCTTGCGTCCTCGGCGAGTTCGGCGCCGACACGGCCAATCGCTCCGAGGCGGAGCTGGCCAAGCAGGCCTCCTGCTATGTCTCGGCCGCCGCGAAATACAACATCCCGTGCTATTACTGGATGGGCCTCAGCAACGGCGACGACCGCAAGGTCCCCCAGTGGACCATGCCCGCCCTGAAGAACGCCCTCATCAAGGCTTACAAGGAGAACAAGAAATAAAACCTGACCTATACCAATGACCGACGTACTTAAAGAGATCACTCCCTTGTCAGACAAGGACTGCTTCTACATCGTGGAGCGTCACAAGACAGAGTTCACCTACCCGGTGCATGAGCACCGGGACTTCGAGCTCAACTTCGTGGAGCACGCCGCGGGTGCGCAGAGGGTGGTCGGCGACAGCCTGGAGGAGATAGGCGAATTCGACCTCGTCCTGATAGGAGGGGAGAACCTCCAGCATGCATGGCAGCAGGGACGCTGCACGTCCAAGGACATCCGCGAGATCACCATCCAGTTCTCTGCCGACCTTTTCCCGGCGTCCCTTCTCTCCAAGACCCAGTTCACTTCCATCCAGCGCATGCTCGACCGCGCTTGCCTGGGACTTTCCTTCCCCATCGAGACCATCATGGACGTGTATACCACGCTCAACGGGCTCGTGGACATAAAGGAGAAGTTCTACCAGTACATGCAGTTCATGCTGCTGATGTACAAGCTCTCCGTCTCCGAGAATGCCAAGGTGCTGGCCAGCAGTTCCTTTGCGAAGTCGGAGTCGGGCGAGGAGAACGAAAGGGTGAGGATGGTCAAGAGGTACATCTACGACCATTTCAAGGAGGATGTATCGCTGACCGCCATGGCTGACATGGCCGGGATGTCCCCGTGTGCGTTCAGCCGTTTCTTCAAGACGCAGACCGGAAGCACCCTGTCCGACTACGTCATCGACATCAGGCTGGGCAACGCCGCCCACCTGCTGGTGGATACCTCCAAGAGCGTATCCGACATCTGCAACGAATGCGGTTTCAACAACCAGTCCAATTTCAACCGCATCTTCAAGGCCAAGCGCGGGGTAACGCCGCGCGATTTCAGGGCTATGTTCAAGAAAAACATGGCCATAGTGTAGCACAGAACGATCGCATACCATGACATTCGAGGAAAAACTCAGGGTCCTCAGGAAGGACCACGAAGAGCTTCTGAAGAAGCGTAACGCCGCCCTGTACGTCAACGGCGTCTACGAGAGGTATGCCAATCCCGTTCTCACCGCCGCGCATGCGCCGCTGTTCTGGCGCTACGACCTCGACGAAGCGTCCAATCCCTATCTGGAGGAGCGCTTCGGCATACACGCCACTTTCAATTCCGGCGCGATCAAATACGGTGACAAGTACTTGCTTTGCGTCCGCGTCGAAGGCGCGGACCGCAAGTCGTTCTTTGCGATGGCTGAGAGTCCCGACGGCGTGGACAATTTCCGCTTCTGGGACCGTCCCGTCACCATGCCTGAGTGGGGAGAACCGGCCACGAACGTCTATGACATGAGGCTGACCGCCCATGAGGACGGATGGATCTACGGCGTCTTCTGCGTGGAGCGCAAGGACCCTGCGGCGGCTCCGGGCGACCTGTCATCGGCCGTCGCCGCGGCCGGCATAGCCCGCACCCGTGACTTCGTCACCTGGGAGCGGCTGCCGGACCTCGTGAGCGCCTCGCAGCAGCGCAATGTCGTCCTCCATCCGGAGTTCGTCGACGGCAAATATGCATTCTACACCCGTCCACAGGACGGATTCATCGATGCCGGCAACGGCGGCGGCATCGGCTGGGCCCTGGTGGACGACATCACCCGCGCCGAGGTAAGGGATGAGAAAATCATCAACCTCAGGCATTACCATACCGTAAAGGAAGTCAAGAACGGCGAAGGCCCCGCCCCCATCCGCACGTACAGGGGCTGGCTGCATCTCGCGCACGGCGTGCGCAGGTGCGCGAGCGGGCTGCGCTACGTACTTTACCTATATATGACTGCGCTCGATGACCCTTCCAGAGTCATAGCCGAGCCCGCCGGGTTCTTCATGGCCCCGGAGGGGGAGGAGTACGTCGGGGACGTGATGAACGTCCTGTTCTCCAACGGATGGATCGCCGACCCCGACGGCACGGTCTACATCTACTACGCCTCCAGCGACACCCGGATGCACGTTGCGACGTCGTCCGTGGACAGGCTGGTGGACTACTGCATGGGCACCGCCCCCGACGGTTTTACGACAGGGGACAGCGTCCGAAGACTTAACGCGCTTATAAACAAAAACTTAAACCTATAGTTGCATGGGCACCATCAAGACATCTCTCAGTGAGAAGATAGGATATGGCTTCGGCGACATGTCTTCCTCGATGTTCTGGAAGATATTCTCCTATTACCTGCCCTTCTTCTACTCCAACATCTTCGGCCTGCGGCTCGATCAGGTCGGAGTCCTGCTTGTCGTGACCAGGATCTGGGACGCGGTCTCCGACCCTATGATGGGCATCATAGCGGACCGCACCCGCACCAGGTGGGGCAAGTACCGTCCATACCTCCTGTACATGGCCCTGCCGTTCGCGCTGTGCGGCGTCCTGCTGTTCACGACCCCGAACGCCAGCCCCACCGTGAAGCTTGTTTGGGCCTATGTCACGTACATCCTGATGATGACGGTCTATACCGGCATCAACGTCCCTTACGGCGCCATGCTGGGAGTGATGACGGACGACTCCGACACCAAGACGGTGCTGAGCTCGTTCCGCATGTTCTTCGCCTACGGCGGCTCGTTCATAGCCCTGTTCTGCTGGGAGCCGCTCTGCAATGCCCTGGGAGGATATTCCGCTCCGGCCGGATGGCAGCACGCGATGATGGTTATCGCGGGATTCTGCCTCCTGCTGTTCCTGCTCAGTTTCACGATGACGCGTGAGAAACTCCATTCGGGAGCGACATCCTCCATCGCTTCCGACTTCAAGAGCCTGGTCCACAACGCGCCCTGGTGGATACTCATCGGCGCGGCCCTGTGTTCCAACCTCTTCAACACCGTCAGGGGCTCGACCGTGGCGTATTTCTTCAACGACGTCATCGGCCCCGACGTGCATCTCAACCTGGGAAAATGGGGATTCCTGTTCTATGCGGGACTTTTCCTCTCCATCGGTGAGGTATGCAACATGATAGGCGTGGCCATGACGACCCCGATCGCCAAGGCGCTCGGCAAGAAGACCACCTACATGCTCAGTTTCGCTGCGTTGATAGTCCTCAGCATAGCGTTCTTCTTCGTTCCCAAGACCGGATACTGGTGGATGATAGTCCTGCAGGTGGTGATAAGCATCTTCACGGGCATCATCTCTCCTCTCGTGTGGAGCATGTACGCCGACGTCAGCGACTTCGCCGAGAACCGTGACGGCACGGCTTCCACCGGCCTGATCTTCTCCTCCGCCTCCATGGCGCAGAAGTTCGGCGGCGCGTTCGGCGGATATGCCGTGATGGCCCTCCTGGGCGCATTCGGCTACAACACCGCCGCCGGCGCCGTCCAGACGGCCGAGGCCGTCAAGGGCCTGTGGATACTCATGAGCTGGGTGCCCGCGGCCGTCGCGGCCCTGGCCGTCGTATTCGTGTTCTTCTATCCTCTCACCAAGTCGCGCATGGAGAAGATCCAGGAAGAACTGGCAGTCAAACGCAATCTGAAGTAAACTATAACATACAGATTCATTTAACATTAACAATACTCTAACTATTAACTTAACCCGAAAATGATGAAAAGGAGAAAATTATCTCTTGTGTTCGGACTCATGGCGCTCTTGCTCCTGATGCCCGGGCACTCTTTCGCCCAGAACCTTCGCGTGCAAGGCAAGGTCCTGGATGAACTGGGAGAAGGGTTGATCGGAGCCGGAGTGGTCATACAAGGGACCAGGACCGGAACGATCACCGACATGGACGGTAACTTCGTGCTCCCGTCCGTTCCCAGTGGGGCAACGCTCGAGATCTCTTGCGTAGGTTACACTACGCAGGTGATCCAGGTTACCGGGCAGACCATTACCATCACGATGGAGCCTGACACGAGTGCGCTCGAAGAGGCTGTGGTCGTTGCATACGGCCAGCAGAAGAAGGTTACCATCACCGGTGCGGTATCTGCAATAAACGGTGAAGGACTTCTCAAGGCTCCTGTAGCGAACGTCGCAAACGCCCTTCAGGGAAACCTCCCCGGCGTTTCCGCCGTCCAGGCTTCAGGTATGCCTGGTGCCGATGAACCTGTCATCCGCATCCGTGGTATCGGCTCCCTGAACAGCGCCGAGCCTCTGGTGCTCGTCGACGGCGTCGAGCGTTCGTTCTCGCAGCTGGATGCCAACGAGATCGAAAGCATTTCCGTCCTCAAGGACGCTTCTGCTACCGCTGTGTTCGGTGTGCGTGGCGCCAACGGCGTCATCCTCGTCACCACCAAGCGCGGTACTGCAGGAAAGGCTTCGGTCACCGCTTCCGCCAGCGCTGCCGTGCAGACGATTTCCAAGTTCGTCGAGTTCGCAGACTCCTATACCTACGGCCAGAT
>JAFYZE010000165.1 GCA_017548805.1 Bacteroidales bacterium | reverse complement strand
TATCCCAAGCACTCCTGGCCGGACAACCCCCTCGATGCGGCACCCGTGCGCGGCACCGGCCGCAGAAAATCCTGACACTCTGCAGACAAGGTAGGTTTTTCTTTCTTATTTGCTTATCTTTGTAAAGAACGGAACCGCAAAGATGAGCAGGCTGGCTGACAGGCTGAGACCCGTATGGGAGTTGTATCGGGACGGCTTCAGGAACATGACCTGGGGCAGGCCTCTGGTATGGCTGATACTGCTTAAGATATTCATACTGTTCGCCATCCTGCGGGTATTCTTCTTCAAGCCGGCGATGGCCGGGATGAGCGACGGCCAGAAGAGCGAGGCCGTAGGCGAACGACTTACACAGCAACCACATATTCAAACAGATACACTGAACCTTTTAACCGATTGACGTATGGATGTAGTTATCTGGTCACGCATCCAGTTCGCAATGACCGCGGCCTATCACTGGCTGTTCGTCCCGCTGACTCTCGGGCTGGCGCTGGTCATGGCGATCATGGAGACCATCTACGTCGTCACGGACGACGTTTTCTGGAAGAAGACAGCCAGGTTCTGGATCAAGCTCTTCGCTGTCAACTTCGCGGTGGGCATCGCCACCGGCATCATCCTCGAATTCGAGTTCGGAACCAACTGGAGCAATTATTCATGGTTCGTCGGAGACATGTTCGGCGCGCCGCTGGCCATTGAAGGCATCCTAGCCTTCTTCATGGAAGCGACTTTCTTCGCCGTGATGTTCTTCGGCTGGGACAAGGTCTCCAAGCGCTTCCACCTCGCCTCCACCTGGCTTACGGGCATAGGCGCGACCATCTCGGCGTACTGGATACTGGTCGCCAACGGATGGATGCAGAACCCCGTGGGCACGACTTTCAACCCCGACACCGTCCGAAGTGAAATGGCTTCGGCATCAGCTTTCTGGGAGGTTATCACAAACCCCGTGGCAGTCAGCAAGTTCTGCCATTCCGTCACCAGCGGTTGGGTCACCGGCGGCGTTTTCGTCGCCGGCGTCAGCGCCTGGTATCTCCTGCGGGGGCGCCATAAGAAGTTTGCGACCCGCAGCCTGCTGGTCGGCAGTCTGGTAGGACTCGTCGGAAGCGCTGCAGTCATGCTCTCCGGAGACTCATCCGGCGTACATGCCGCCGAATTCCAGCCGATGAAACTGGCAGCCGCCGAAGGCCTCCGGGACGGAGGCAGGGGCGCGGCTTTCACCATCGTACCCGGCGTACGTGTCCCGAAGATGCTCTCTTTCCTGGCAACCCATGATTTCAACGGCTATGTGCCGGGCATCAACGACATCCTCAACGGCTACACCGACAACGACGGCAATGTCGTTCCTTCGGTCGCCGAAAAGATGCGCATGGGCCGCAACGCCCTGGACGCCCTTGCGGATTACAGGAGCATGAAGGATACGGATCCCCTTGGAGCGGCCCAGGCGAAAGCCGTTCTTGACGCCAATGTACAATATATGGGATACGGCCATCTCGAGAAGCCGGAGGATGTGGTTCCGCCTGTCGGAATAGTTTTCTGGGCATTCCGCTTCATGGTAGGGATAGGCATGCTGCTCGCGCTGGTGCTGCTGCTCTGCGCCTGGTTTACATGGAAGGAACGCATAGGCTCGAAGCGCTGGCTCCTGTGGGCCGTCATATGGTGCATACCCCTGGTGTATATCTGCGGACAGAGCGGCTGGATCGTCGCCGAAGTCGGCCGTCAACCCTGGACCATTCAGGGCCTGCTGCCGGTGAACGTCGCCATCTCCAGCCTGAGCGCCGGAGCCGTGAAGACTACCTTCTTCGTCTTCCTGGGCGTATTCGCCCTGTTCCTCATCATCGAGATCCGGATCCTGCTCGCAGCGATCCGGAAAGGTCCTGAATTCGAACCCGAAAACTCCTGACCGCCATGTCGTACGAATTCCTTCAAAACTATTGGTGGGTCCTGATCGCCCTTCTGGGCGGCCTGCTCGTGGCCCTTATGTTCGTCCAGGGCGCTAATCTCCACCTGGGCAACCGTGTCCTCAACGACACCCGCAAGCGCATGGTCCTCAACTCCACAGGGAGAAAGTGGGAACTGACTTTCACCACACTTGTCACTTTCGGAGGAGCATTCTTCGCTTCGTTCCCGCTGTTCTACAGCACCAGCTTCGGCGGAGCCTACTGGGTATGGATGCTCCTGCTGATAACATTCGTCTTCCAGGCTGTCGCATACGAATTCCAGAACAAGAGGGAGAATCTCCTCGGAGTCAAGGGATTCCGCATCGCACTGATAGTCAACGGTATCCTCGCCCCGTTCCTGGTAGGTACTGCCGTCGGGACATTCTTTACCGGGTCGGATTTCACGGTGGACAAAGTGGCTATTACCAATCCCTCCTCCCCTGTCATCAGCACCTGGGGCAACGGCTGGCACGGCCTTGAGGCCCTCGTCCAGTATCACGCCGTACTGTTGGGCGTAACCCTGGTTTTCCTGACAGCTATCCTTGGGGCACTGTATGTCCTCAACAACGTGGACGATGAGACGATTGATACACAGATGCGCCGGAGCATAAAGGTCAACTGCATTCCATTCCTGGCATTCTTCCTTATCTGGGCCATAATCCTGCTGGTACGACCGGGATTTGCCGTATCCGATGGAGGCACCGTCAGCCTTGAGAAGTTCAAGTACCTGCACAACCTGCTACAAATGCCAATTGTGCTGGTGATGCTGCTCTTAGGCGTCGTCGTTGTACTCATGGGCATATGGAAAGGTGTTTTCACCCAGTCCCGCAAAGGCTTCTGGTTCGCCGCACCCGGCACCATCCTGGTGGTGATGGCGGTATTCTTCCTGGCGGGATTCAACGGCACGGCATACTACCCGTCCTGCACGGACCTGCAGAGCTCGCTCACCATCAGGAACAGTTCCTCCAGCTATTTCACCCTCAAGGTGATGTCATGGGTCTCGCTTCTGATCCCGTTCGTAGTAGCCTACATAGCCTATGCATGGCGTGCGATGGACCGAAAGAAAATCACGCATGACGAGATCTCCGGGAAATCGGACAAATACTGAGAAAAAGCGTCAGCCACAAGGACTGACGCTTTTTTATCAGAATAGGTATCCTGTGTTGATGTAGAGGGCTCCGGTGCCGTCCTGCCCGTAGATCGGGTTGGTCTTGTCCACGAACTTGCTGACCGGTGCGCCGTATTCGACAGCGACGATGAAGTTCTCGTTCATGATGAAACGGAAGCCGCCTCCGAAGGTGACATGCGGCTTGTCCCTGTCAAAGTCCTTCGAGAAAACAGGAGTTCCGTCAATATAAGGGAATACACCGGTGTTCAATGCCAGGTCGCGTCCCCTCGTAACCATCGCGCCATCGCTGAAGGCACTGAGACCCAGGGAGATGTTCTGGTTGAACATCTGGAAACTGGTGAACCTCCATCTCATCTCCATGTTGTATGCAGCCACGTCAAGGCCAACGACCCTGGTCCTCATCAGGCCGCGTACAGTACGGTATCCTCCCATACCGTCCCTGTCGTAATAGTCTCCCATCACTGTCATGTAAGGCAATACATAGTACGGTGCATTCGGCCCGATAGTCCCTTCATAGTTCAGTCGG
>JAFYZE010000164.1 GCA_017548805.1 Bacteroidales bacterium | reverse complement strand
TCGTCCGCCGCCTGGCGGATGGCCCGGACCGCACCTTCAAAGGGATAGAATTCACTGTTGAAAAGCCAGGTGATGCCACCGGACTCGACATAGACGTTCGGATGGCGCGCAAGCCTTATCTGGTCCATCCAGCCCGGGGTCGTGACCATACCGAAATGACCGATGGCGATCCTGAGGTCCGGGAATGACTTGACAATATCCTCCACCTCACTAAGCTGGTGATTGTCCTCATGCAGGCACAGCGAAAGGAACATGTCGTAACGCTCCATCCTGGCATACATCGCCATCATCTCCGGATCGTTCAGCGGCCGGGCGAGGCGATGCCCGGGGATAGCCATGCCATCGTAGACGCCGCTGGCTATCAGGCAGTTGGCATCGTCAAGGAAGCCCGGCTGCCGAAAATCGCACATGGCGCAGACCTTGAAGCGCTCAGGCCATCCTCCTTTCACCTCAGCCAGATACCCGTTCTGCAGGCCGTCGATGAACTCCTGCACGACCACTGCCGCAGAGACGCGTGCATAGTCCATGTTGGACAGGAACACATCCGCGGAGTTACGCCCGTCGACAATGAAGGGAGGGACCATCTGGACCTCCTCCCCGAAGAAGAGTGACCGTCCGTTCCTGAGAGTGCGTATCGGCTGTCCGTCCACGACGGTATCCTGGCTCAGCCACAAGTGGCTGTGAGCATCTATAATCTTGAAATCCAAATCCTTGCAGTCCATGGTCTTAGAGAAGTTCAATCATTTCGCGGGCGACGGCGCGGGAGGCGCCGGTGCCGCCGAGCGCGCTGCGGATGTCCGCATAGTCGGACATCATGCGCGCGCGATACGCACCGTCGCCGGTAAGCAGTCGCACTTCGGCAACCACCGCATCCGCCGTGAAATCCTCCTGGATAAGCTCCCGGAACGCTTCACGGCCCACGATGAGATTGCCCAGGCTGATGTATGAAAGGTGGTCACCCACCCGGAAGATATGCCGCGCCACGAATATCGTCAACCTTGAGCCGCTCCAGCACACCACCTGGGGCGTACCGATAAGAGCTGCCTCGAGCGACGCCGTGCCGGAATTAATGACGGCGGCGTCAGCGTATTTCAGTATGTCATAAGTACGGCCGAATATCAGTTCCACGTTGTCCCTGCCGGCGATGAACGGCGCATAATCCGCTTCGCTGCGCGCCGGCGCGCCGGCTATGACGACCCTGCAGCCCAGGCGGTCGGCCGCCTCCATGCACACGGGCATCATGCGGGAGATCTCTCCCTTGCGCGAGCCAGCCAGCAATGCGATGTAACTGCCCTCAACGGGACGGCTGTAAACATGCGAATCCACCGCATCCACCAGAGGATTGCCCTTATAGACGAACGGGATACCCCTCTGCTCGAAATACGGTATCTCGAACGGGAATACGATGAACAGCCTGTCCACGTACTTCCTGAGCTTGCGGTTGCGGCCCTCGCGGGAAGCCCAGGTCTTGGGCGCGATGTAGTAGAAGACTTTGAAACCGGCCCCGTGCGCGAACTTCGCAATCTTGAAATTGAAGCCGGGATAGTCGATCAGGATGACGGCGTCCGGCCGCCAGGCGGCGATGTCGGCCTTGCAGGCCCTGACATTGCCCAGCAGGCGCCCGGCCTTGCCCAGCACGTCGCTGATACCCATTACCGCACCCTCGCGGTAATGGCGCACGAGCGCGCCGCGCCCCTTCCCGTCCCCGGAAGCGGCGGCGAGCATAAGGTCGCCGCCCCAGAAGCGTATCTCCGCTTCCGGGTCCTCGGCATACAGCCCCTTCATGAGGTTGGACCCGTGAAGGTCGCCCGAGGCCTCTCCTGCGACTATATAGTATCTCATGTCAGAAATCGCACTCGAAACCGGCCGTCCTCAAGCGGGACGCCAGGTCGCGGTCGGTATTGTCGAAGTTGTGAACGGTCACAGCGACATAACCTTCCTTCATCATGCGGTGGTCCGCCCCGGGAGTGTTGGCGGGATCATCCACGAAAGTCCCGACCATGAAATAGAGATCCTCGCCCTGCTCGGGCACGAAATCCACCCAGCGGTAACCGTATACCGACAGGTCGATGCCACGACGCGAGAAAAACTCAGGATCCCATTCCTGGAACTCCTTTTCCCAGTGGCCGAGGCCCATATGGGCGAGCCTTACTCCCTTGATCTCCGAGACCGGAAGGTCGGGATAATTGACGTTCAGGAAAGTTCCCCGTTCGAAGCACCCGGAAGCCATGATGCGGTCCAGAAGGGCCGGGAACAAGGCCTCAACAGCCGAGAAGTCGGCATCAGGACTGAGATTGTCCAGCGAAACGCCGATGGAGGGAATACCGTTCAGCGAAGCCTCCTCCACGGCGCCGAGCGTGCCGGAATAGCACGCCGCCGTGGCGGTATTGGCCCCGTGATTGATGCCGCTGACCACCAGGTCGGGCTTGCCGTCGGTAAATACGTTGTCGATGGCAAATTTGACGCAACTGGCAGGTGTGGCGTCGACGTACATCCAGCGCACTCCGTCTTCTTCCCCGAAGTCCCTGACCGCAATCGGACGGAAGCCCAGAGTGACGGCCATGGAGGTGCCGGACTGGTGGAATTTGGGGGCGACAACGGTGACTTCACCGTATCTTTTCATTATGGCAGCAAGGGTCTTGATACCCTTGGAACGATATCCGTCGTCGTTTGTAACAAGAATCTTCATCCGCAAATCGATTTATATCACAAAGATATGGAATTTCGTCAAAAATTTTATAAATTTGCGTGGATTTAGAATAAGGTCCGTCAAGCGAATTTACGTTTAACTTTTTTATACAAAAACAAACAATGGTAAAACTTGGTATTAACGGATTTGGCCGTATCGGCCGTATGGTATTCCGTGCAGCTTATGAGAATTTCGCCGGTGAGATCGAGGTCGTGGGTATCAATGACCTCCTCGATGCCGATTATCTCGCTTACATGCTCAAGTACGACTCCGTCCACGGTAAGTTCAGCGGAGACGTCAAGGCTGAGGGCAACTATCTCGTCGTCGACGGCAAGAAGATCCAGGTCTTCGCAGAGAAGGATCCTGCCAACATCACCTGGGGCGCACTTGACGCTGACGTAGTCGTCGAGTCCACCGGTTTCTTCCTCACCGAGGAGCTTGCCTCCGCACACCTCAAGGCTGGCGCCAAGAAGGTTATCATGTCCGCTCCTTCCAAGGACGCTACCCCGATGTTCGTCTATGGCGTAAACGACAAGACCTATGCCGGCCAGAAGATCATCTCCAACGCTTCCTGCACCACCAACTGCCTTGCTCCTATGACCAAGGTCATCAATGACAAGTTCGGTGTCGTCCGTGGCCTCATGACCACCGTCCACGCTGCTACCGCCACCCAGAAGACCGTTGACGGTCCTTCCAAGAAGGACTGGAGAGGCGGCCGCGGTATCCTCGAGAACATCATCCCTTCGTCCACCGGCGCTGCCAAGGCTGTCGGCAAGGTCCTTCCCGAGTTGAACGGCAAGCTTACCGGTATGTCCCTCCGCGTCCCCACCTCTGACGTCAGCTTCGTTGACCTGACCGTGGAGCTCGCAAAGGAAGCTACCTACGATGAGATCTGCGCCGCCATGAAGGAGGCTTCCGAGGGCGAGCTCAAGGGTGTCCTTGGCTACACCGACGAGGCTGTGGTCTCCACCGACTTCCGCAACGATCCCCGCACTTCCATCTTCGATGTCAAGGCCGGTATCCAGCTCGACAAGACCTTCGTCAAGCTCTGCGCCTGGTATGACAACGAGTGGGGTTACTCCAACAAGGTCTGCGAAATGGCCAAGGTTAT
>JAFYZE010000163.1 GCA_017548805.1 Bacteroidales bacterium | reverse complement strand
TACAAATATATGCAAATAAGAAAGAAAAACCTACCTTGTCTGCAGAGTGTCAGGATTTTCTGCGGCCGGTGCCGCGCACGGGTGCCGCATCGAGGGGGTTGTCCGGCCAGGAGTGCTTGGGATAGCGGCGGCGGAGTTCCTTGCGGACCTCGAAATATGTGTTCTCCCAGAAACTGTGAAGATCCTGCGTGAGCTGTACCGGCTTAAAGCCGGGGGAGAGGAGCTCCATCAGGACGGGGCGGCGGCCGCCGTCCACGCGGGGCGTTTCGGCGAGGCCGAAACACTCCTGCAGGCGGACGCGCAGCACCGGCAGCTCCGCACCCTGGCGGTATTCGACGCGTATGCGGCTGCCGGTGGGCACGGTGATATGCGTAGGGGCCAGTCGGTCGACTTCCTGCTGCTGCCCATAGTCCAGCAAACTCCATAGAGCCTGCGTCAGGTCTATCTTCTTAAGTTCCTGAACTGTAGTCGCTTTCCCAAGGAAGGTAGGTAGCCAGTCCGCAGTGCGGGCCAGGACGGCGTCGGTGGAAAGGTCAGGGAGGTCAAGTTCGGGATGCCAGGCGGCGACGGCGGCCACGCGCCGCTGGAGATTGCCGACTTCGTCGGAGAAATCAAGCATCGACACGCCTTCCTTTGCCGCGGCTTCGCAGATGATACGCACGATCTCATTGCGTGGGATGTCGCTCAGCGGGCGCGCCGAGATGACGAGCCCGCCGATGCGGGTCTCCCGCTGCGCCACGACAGCGCCGCGGCGGGAGTCCCAGGCGACGTTGTCGCGCTCGGACCTCATGTCCCCGAGATCCTCTGGGTCAAGCGGCGCGGCCAGGAATATGCGCCCGTCTGCGCCTTCCCGCGCATTGAGGCTGGCGACGGCCAGCCATTCGTAAGCGGACATCGCATCCTCACGGTCAAGGAATGCAGGATCTCCGCATGCGAGGATGAAGCGGCCGCAGCCGTCCTTGTGTGATTTCGCGATGCGTTCGGGATATGCCGCGGCTACAAGCGCCCCGACGGCGTAGGGATCGGGATCCGAGTTGTCTTCGGGGCAATGTGTAAGGGCCCGGTATTGCTCCGAAATGCGGGCTATGCGGCCCCAGAGACGGCCTTCCCGATGGTCGCGCCGGGCTTTCCGCAAAGCGGAGATGCGCGCGGCGAGATCCGTTCCCTCCTGGGCCATCGGGTCTTTCTCTTCGAGCAGTGCGGCGATGTCGGCTGCCAGCGCCTTTGCCTCCGGCGTAGTGGCTTCCGTGAGCATGTGTGCGATGCGCGGATGGCAGGGGAGAGCCGCCATCTTCCGCCCTGTGGGCGTGACGGAGCCTTCGGCATCGATGGCGCCCAGCGCCTGCAGCAGGCTGCGCGCCTGGCGCAGGCTGAAGGCAGGAGGCGGAGTCATCCACGGGAGTTCCTCCGCCTTGCCGCCGCCCCAGGCGGCTATGGAAAGCATGGTCTGTGCCAGGTCGGCTTCAAGGATTTCGGGCCTGCGGTTCTCCTCCATGCGGGCTTCGGTGCCCGGGCCCCAGAGGCGGTAGCAAATGCCCGGGGCTACGCGGCCGGCGCGGCCGGCGCGCTGCCGGGCCATGTCCCGGCTGATGCGTACGGTCTCCAGCCGGCTCAGGCCGTTCTGCGGATCGAAAACCGGTTTGCGGCACAGTCCGGAGTCGATGACTATGCGCACATTTTCTATAGTAAGGGAAGTCTCCGCTACAGGCGTAGCCAGAACGACTTTCCTGTGACCGTCAAGAGACGGCATTATGGCCCTGCGCTGCGCTTCAGGCGGCAGCATGCCGTATAGCGGATGCACTTCCGTGCCTTCGAGACTGTCTCCGAGCAGTTCGGCGCAGCGCCGTATGTCCGCCTCGCCGGGCAGGAAGGCGAGTATGTCGCCTTCATGGGTGCGGTGCGCCTGCCTGACGGCGCGTGCCACCGCCTCGGCGGCATTGTCCGCCGCTGCTTCGGCTGTGTCATAGTTGACGTCCACTGGGTACATCCTTCCTTTTCCCTCGACGACAGGCGCGTCCAACGCCTTGCAAATGGCATCCGTATCGATGGTGGCCGACATGATGACTATCTTGAGGTCGGGACGGACAACACGCTGTGTCTCACGTGCTAAAGCAAGGGCGAGGTCGCAGTTGAGACTGCGTTCGTGGAATTCGTCGAAGATGACGGCGGAAACGCCGTCCAGAGTGGGGTCATCCCCGAGCATACGGGTAAGCATACCCTCGGTAAGAACTTCTATGCGGGTGGCGGAGGATATCTTCGACTCGAAGCGAACGCGGTAGCCGGCGGTGCGCCCTACGGGCTCTCCGAGCAGCCAGGCCATGCGTTCCGCGATCTGCCTGGCCGCGAGCCGCCGCGGCTCAAGCATGAGCACGCGGCCTTCTCCCAGCCCTTCCAGGATCGTGATGGGCAGCAGGGTGGATTTGCCCGCGCCGGGCGGGGCCGTAACGACGAGACACGCATGCTCCCTGAGCAGCGTGTCTACGTTACCGGCAATTGCCGCCGCGGGCAGGTTGCCCGCCCGCTCCATCACTCTGGCGATGTCCATCTATTTCATCCAGCGTTCGAGCCAGTCGAAATAGGTGCGGTGCCAGAACAGGGCGTTCTGCGGCTGGAGGATCCAGTGGTTCTCCTCCGGGAATACCACAAGCTTGGACGGTACGCCCATCATCTGCGCGCAGTTGAATGCAGCCATGCCCTGGGTATAAGGGATGCGGAAATCCATACCTCCGTGGAAGCAGAGTATGGGAGTGTTCCATTTCTCGACATTCAGTTTGGGGTCGTGCGCATAGTGGCGTACGGCCTCGGGATACTTGCTCCACGGCGAGCCGCTGAGGTATCCGCGGCCAAGACCGCCGTTGTCCCAGTCGGCGAACCACATTTCCTCTGTGGTAAAATAGAGGGCTTCCTCGTCGAATATGCCCGCGTGGGCGATGAAGCAGTCGAAGGTGTTCTCATGCATTCCCGCAAGGTAATATACCGAATAGCCGCCGTAGCTGGCGCCGCAGGCTGCAATCTTGCCGACGTAGGGCTCAGCCTTCATCTCACGCGCGGCGCTCAGGTAGTCCTGGATGTTCAGGCCGCTGTAGTCTCCAGAGATCTCCTCGCACCATTCCTGTCCGAAGGCGGTGGTACCGCGACGGTTGGGAAGGATCACGACATAGCCCTGCGAGGCCATCAGGCGATAGTTCCAGCGATAAGACCAGCCCTGGCTGAGAGTGCCCTGGGGGCCTCCCAGGCAGATCTCGATGGCGGGATACTTCTTGGAAACATCAAACTGGGGAGGGAAGAGGACCCATGTAAGCATGTCCTTTCCGTCGATGGTCTTGACATAACGCATCTCGGTCTCGTGCGGAGCGACCTGGTCGAGTATCCTGTCGTTCTCATGGGTGATGCGCTGCGGCTCGCTGCCGTCAAGCTTGACCGCTACGAGCTCGTTGGGGAAGTCCATCGAGCAGTAGCTTGCCAGCAGGGTAGTGGCTCCGTCCTTTTCCACGACACCCCAGGGGGAGTCGAAATCGTACCACAGATTGTCGGCGGTCAGGCGCTTGATGCTCCATCCTCCGTCTGCTTTTTCAGCCTTGTAAATGGCCTGGAGGCCTTCGGCCAGCGCGTTGAAATAGATGCCCTTGCTGTCGGCGCTCCACACGGGGCCGACGGCGTTGTACTTGAAGCCGGAGGTCAGTTCGACGCGCTCGCCGAAACTGAACTCGTTGCCGTTTATGCTGATACCCTGGACCATGAGGCGGGACTTGTCGGACTCATAACCCTGGCGCTCCATGCTGAGCCAGGCGATCTGGGTGCCGTCGGGAGACCAGACAGGATCGGTGTCGTAGCCGCCGTCCATCTCGATGCGCTTGCACTCTCCGGTGAGGATGCAGTACACATAGATTTCGGTATCGGTCGAGAAAGCGTACTCCTTCCCGACGGCCTTGCGGCAGCTGTAGGCGACGAAGCGCCCGTCAGGACTCCAGCTCAACTGTTCCAGGCCGCTGAAAGGCTCCGTGGGGAGTTCGTACGGCTCGTCACCGAGCAGGTCGAAGGAATTGTCCGGAGTGATCATGGCCCCGGCAAAAGGAGCCACATATGTGCGCGGTGTCTCGGTCACCCAGTGGTCCCAGTGACGGTACATCAGGTCCTCTGTGGCATAGGCCTGGGCCTTGTCCAGTGCGGGATCGCTGTCGACAGGGGTCTGTACTGCACTGTGGATAGTGCTGACATACAGAATATTGTCCTGGGTTGGAGAAAGCTTGAACTCGCCGATGCCGGCGGGCACGTCGCTGATCTGCACCTTCTTGCCGAGCTTGTTGCCCTGCAGGGGGGCCTTCCAGATCTGTCCGCCCTGGATGAAGTAGATCTCCTTGCCGTCGAGCGACCAGCGGGCGTTGGAGACGCTCTTGGCGTAACGGGTGAGCTGGACCTTGTCGGAGCCGTCGATATTGCTCATGAAGAGGTTGCGGCAGCTCCTGTTGTCCGCTATGGACGTGTAGCTGACGCCGTACAGGACCTTGGTCCCGTCAGGGGAGAGCTGGGGGTCGGAGAGCCGTCCGAGGGACAGCATCACTTCGGGGGTCATGAGGCCGTTTTCAACGACGATGTCAGAGGGGCCTATGTACCCGCTTTCATTCTCTTGTTTCTGTTTGCAGCTCATTGTGCTGAAAAGGATTGCGACGGCGCAGCACGCTGCGCCCAAAAGATTGGTTCTCATATATTTATTTGTATTTGTTTGCTGCTTCCTGCAGTTCTTCCGCCATCTTTTTTCGGAGGGACAGCGGTGAGAGTATCTCGACCTCGGAACCGAGGCGCTTGAGCTCCATCAGCAGGTCTTCGTTCGGTATTACGCGTATGCGGAACTTGACGTAGCCCTCTCCTTCCGGTCCTATTTCGAACTGCGAGGGGTGGAGCGGGAGGTCGCGGAGGAAATTGGCTTCGTGCTCAGTCACTTTCAGGTAGATGCTCTCCGGCTCGGCCTTCGGGTCCAGGTAGATGCCGATGGTCTGTGAGTAGAGGTCGTCGATGTCGTAGTCCCTGGGCATCTTGAATGTCCATCCGGTCGCCGTCAGGGAAGTGATGCGGTCAAGGGCATAGACACGCTCGGCGCCACGTTCGTGGCAGTAGCCGAGCAGGTACCAGCGGCGCTGGTATTCCTTGATGCCGTAAGGGTCGACATGGAACATCTCGCCTTCGTCCTCGCCGTATTTCCTGTAGAAAATCTCCAGTGTGCGGTCGTCCTTCATCGCTGAGATGATGCCGGTGAGGTGGATCTGCCCCGAGGGGATGTTCTCAACAGAGACCCGGCCCGTCAGGCGTTCGCGGCTGAGGGAAAGGAGGTTGTTGACCGTGAATGTATTGATGAGCCATCCGACCGACGACTGGCGGTCGATGGCGTCCTCTCCGTAACGGATGAAATAGCAGTTGGTGCTGCGGTTGCATTCGATCTCAATGCCGAAGATCTCGGCTATGGCCTCGCGGTGGTTGTTGAAGGTCCTGCGGTGGTATTCGGTGCCGTAGCGCCGCTCCCAGCGGGTGGTGACCTGGTCCAGCGTGAGGCCTCTCTCTCCTGCGTCTATGAATGTCTGGATGAGCCAGATGTACTTGTCGATGAGCTCGGTTATCATCAGCTTATCTTGCTATAATCCTTGATATTGTACTTGTCCTTCTGGAGTTCCCGTGTAAGCGGGATGTTTTTGGGCGACGAGAGGAACGGGTCCGACTCCAGTATGTGTTCGGCATATTCCCTGGCCTCGTTCAGGATGCCTCCGTCGCGGACGAGCGAAGCGATGTTAAGGGCGATGGGCAGGCCGCTCTGCTGAGTGCCCTCGAGGTCTCC
>JAFYZE010000025.1 GCA_017548805.1 Bacteroidales bacterium | reverse complement strand
GGCATAGGGTCGAGGTTCTGGCCCGTCAGCCGCGAGGAGAGACCTAAACAGTTCCTGCCGATGACACACGACGGGAGTACATTCCTCCGGATGGCTTACGAACGCTTCTCCCGCATCTTCCCGGACGACCACATCATCGTGGTTTCCCAGGTCCGTTACCGCGACCTCGTCAAGGAGTCCATCCCTGAAGTGCTGGACGAGAATCTTCTACTCGAACCCTATTCCCGCAACACGGCCCCCTGTATCGCGCTGGCAGCGTACACGCTGCTGAAGCGCGATCCCGAGGCCGTGATGGTCGCCACCCCTGCCGACCACATCATCCAGGACGAGGACATTTTCCAGGAGACGATCGAGCGTGCCCTGTGCTACGCTTCCGAATCCGATTCCCTTATCACCCTCGGCATCGTCCCCGACCACCCGGACACTAATTTCGGTTATATCCAGGGCAGGCAGGAAGGCTACGAGGAGGACAAGCCCATCAAGGTCAAGACCTTCACGGAGAAGCCGGACGCCGAGCTGGCGGAGGTCTTCTTCCAGAGCGGGGAGTTCTTCTGGAACTCAGGTATCTTCGTCTGGAGGGCCGAGAGCATATGCGATGAGCTGGAACGGCACATGCCTGAGACCGCCATCCTCTTCCGAGGCTGGGAGAAGGCGCTGGACACGCCCGCCCAGGACGCCTTCCTGGAGCGCGTGTATTCGAGCATCAGCAAGATATCCATAGACTACGCGGTGATGGAGAAGACCGGCAAGGCCTGGGTGTTCCCCTCCAAGTTCCGCTGGCACGACATCGGCAACTGGGAGGCGCTCTACAGCTTCGTCTCCTCCCAGAAGGCCGAGCCCGACGGCAACGTCACCGTCGCCGGCCCGTCCCTTTGCAAGGACAACCGCAACACCATCGTCTTCGCCTCGGACAAGAAGAAGCTCATCGCGGTCCGCGGCCTAGACAACTTCATCGTCGTCGATACCGGAGACGTCCTGCTTATATGCCCCCGCGACGAGCAGGCTGCCAAGGAAGTCATCGCCAACGTCGCCATGCCGGAGTACGAGAAGTTCCGGTAGTTTGTCTGAAAAATACTGCGCAGCCCGACCGGAAGGCCGGGCTTTCGCTTTTTAAATAATTGGTAATTAAATGCTTGATATTTGGAAAAAGATTCGTATATTTGCAGCCCGCAATTTTGCGCGGATTTAGTTAAAGTATTAGTAATTAGTTAATTAATCACACCAATGCCTGGATTAATTGGAAAGAAAATCGGAATGACTTCCGTTTTCGGTGCTGATGGTAAGAACATGCCATGCACCGTCATCGAGGCTGGTCCCTGCGTTGTCACGCAAATCCGTACGGTTGAAAAGGACGGTTACGCCGCCGTACAGCTTGCCTATGACGAAAAGAAAGAAAAGCAGACCAGTGCGGCCCTGAAGGGCCATTTTGAAAAGGCAGGAACTACTCCCAAGAAGAAACTCGTCGAGTTCCCGGCGGACTTCTCCAGAGAGCTCCAGCTCGGCGACGTGATCACCGTCGAGGACATTCTCAAGGCTGAGATTCCTTTCGTAGACGTCGTCGGTACTTCCAAGGGTAAGGGTTTCCAGGGAGTCGTACATCGCTACCACTTCCAGGGAGTCGGCGGCAAGACCCACGGTCAGCACAACCGTCTCCGCCACCCCGGTTCCATGGGTGCTTCCTCATGGCCTTCCCGCGTATTCCCCGGAATGCGCATGGCAGGACACATGGGAAATGAAAGGGTGAAGGTCTTCAACCTCAAGGTGGTCAAGGTGATCCCTGAGCACAACCTTCTCGTAGTCAAGGGCTCCGTTCCTGGAGCGAAGGGTTCTTATGTAATTGTGGAGGCTTAAGAGTATGGAATTGGAAGTTTTGAAAATTGACGGATCTGCATCCGGAAAGAAGGTGGTTCTCCCTGAGAACGTATTCGGAGTGACCCCGAACGACCACGTCATCTATCTCGACGTCGTCCAGTATCTCGCCAACCAGCGTCACGGCAATGCCAAGACGAAGGATCGCAGCGAGGTTGCCTACAGCACCAAAAAGCTCGGTCGCCAGAAGGGCGGCGGCGGTGCACGTCACGGCTCCCTCAAGGCCAACATCTTCGTAGGCGGTGGCCGCGTGTTCGGTCCGGTCCCTCGTTTCTACAGGACCAAGCTCAACAAGAAGGTCAAGAGCCTCGCCCGCGTTTCCGCCCTTTCCTACAAGGCGCAGGAGAACGCTATAACCCTGGTCGAGCCTTTCACCATGGAGGCCCCCAAGACCAAGGAGTTCATCCAGATTCTCAACAACATCAAGGCCGGTGACAGGAAGGTCCTCGTAGTTCTCCCCGAGAACAACGACAACATCCTCCTCTCCTCCCGCAACCTTGACTGGGCGAACGTTATCACTGTCGACGAAATCAACACCTACGCCATCATGAATGCCAATTCCCTGGTGCTGGTTGACGGAGTCCAGGATATCCTCGCCGAGAGAGTTAAGTAAGACCACCTTAAAAGTACTAAAGATGGGAATCATTATTAAGCCAATCGTTACTGAGAAGCTGACGGATCAGGGCGACAAATTGAACCGTTATGGCTTTATCGTAGACCGTAAGGCCAACAAGCTTCAGATCAAGGCGGCCGTCGAGCAGATGTACAACGTTACCGTTGCCGACGTCAATACCGCCAATTATCACGGAAAGAGGAAGTCCCGTTACACCAAGTCCGGACTTCTCCGTGGACGTATGAACCATTTCAAGAAGGCTTACATCACCCTCGCTGGTGACGATAAGATCGACTTCTATGCTAATATTTAAGGGAGGGACAGACAATGGCAGTTAGAAAATTCAAACCGGTTACCCCCGGTCAGAGGAACAAGGTGATCAGCGCTTTCGACGATATCACCACCAAGAAACCCCAGAAATCATTGCTCGAACCCCTTAAGAGCTCCGGCGGCCGCAACAACACCGGTCAGATGACCGTCCGTTACATCGGCGGTGGCCACAAGAGGATGTACCGCATCATCGACTTCCTCCGCGACAAGGACGAGTGCACCGCAACGGTCCAGACTATCGAGTATGATCCGAACCGCTCCGCCCGCATCGCCCTCGTGCAGTACGAGGATGGCGAGAAGCGCTATATCATCGCTCCTAACGGCATCAAGGTGGGCCAGGTCATCGCCTCCGGAAGCGGCGTCGCTCCCGAGGTCGGCAACGCCCTCCCTCTCAGTGAAATTCCTGTTGGTACGCTCGTGCACAACATCGAGCTCCGTCCCGGCCAGGGTGCCGCCATGGCACGTTCCGCCGGCACTTTCGCACAGCTCGCTGCCCGCGAGGGCAAGTACGCTGTCCTCCGTCTGCCTTCGGGCGAGACCAGGATGGTGTCTGTCGCCTGCCGCGCCACGGTCGGTACCGTTTCCAACCCTGACCACAACCTCGAGTCTTACGGAAAGGCCGGTCGCAGCCGCTGGCTGGGTCGCCGCCCGCACAACCGTGGTGTTGTCATGAACCCTGTCGACCACCCGATGGGTGGTGGTGAAGGCCGTGCTTCCGGAGGTCACCCGCGTTCCCGCAAGGGACTCCCTGCAAAGGGCTACAAGACCCGTAATCCGAAGGCCGCTTCCAACAAGTTCATCATCGAAAGAAGAAAGAAATAACAGGATAAAACTTTGAGATTATGAGTCGTTCTTTAAGAAAAGGTCCCTATATCCAGGAAGCCCTGGAAAAGAGAGTTCTTGCTATGAATGAAGGTAGCAAGAAGAAGGAGGTGGTCAAGACCTGGTCCCGCGCCAGCATGATCTCCCCTGACTTCATCGGCCATACTATCGCAGTTCATAATGGAAACAAGTTCATTCCTGTTTACGTTACTGAGCAGATGGTGGGTCACAAGCTGGGCGAGTTCGCTCCCACCCGCAACTTCAGAGGTCATTCAGGTAACAATAAGAAGTAATCACTATGGGAAAGCG
>JAFYZE010000162.1 GCA_017548805.1 Bacteroidales bacterium | reverse complement strand
CCGCATCCACCAGGTGACTGACACGTTCGGCGCCCCTGTCGTGTTTATGGTCGGTGCCAGGCCCGAAGACGCCTGGGTGAACAGTTTCGACGGCAAGAACGCCGCCGCCGGCGATGCGGCCATAGTCGCCACCCATATAATGCTCGTAGCGTTTGATATGGGCCTGGGCGGAGCGCGTATTTACTCCTTCGACCCCGCCAAGGTCGCGGAATTGTTCCCCGAGACCGCAGGATACGAAGTCTCCTTCCTGCTGGCCGTAGGCCGCCCGGCTGACAACGCCGAGCCTACCGCTCGCCACTATCAGCGCAAGTCCCTTGAGGAGTTCTCGACAATACTCTAGAAGTATTTCTTCTCCTGACGGTCCAGGGCCACGAAGATGAATATCAGGATGGTGAAGGCCCAGAGGGAGGAACCTCCGTATGACAGCAGGGGCAGGGGGATGCCGATGACCGGCATCAGCCCTATGGTCATTCCGACATTGATGAAAAGGTGCATGAATATGCAGCTCGCCACACAATAGCCGTAGATCCTCGTGAAGGATTCACGGCTTTTTTCTGCATCGGCGATGATGCGGCATATCAGGAATACATACAGCAGTATGACGACGGTGCAGCCGACGAATCCCCATTCCTCACCCACGGTGCAGAAGATGAAGTCCGTGCTCTGCTCGGGCACGAAGCCGTAGGTGGTCTGGGTGCCCTGCAGGAATCCCTTGCCGAACAGTCCGCCGGAGCCGATGGCGATCTTGGACTGGTTGACGTTGTAGCCGACGCCCGCCAGGTCTTCTTTCATACCCAGCAGGACCTCGATACGGGCCCTCTGGTGGTCCTGAAGCACGTCGTTGAACAGGAACTCCGTCGAGAACGTCAACATGGTTCCAAGAAGGAATGCGCCGATGGCGGCCCAGAGGTATATGTGCTTATCGCGGTAGGCCCGGACCATGCATATCGGGATCGCACAGGCGCAGACCGCGAGCATCAGGTAGATGGGTTTGAACTTCAGGAGAAGGGTCCATTTGCCGGCGGCCAGGGTGATGGCCTCGGCCACGGACGGGTCCACGGATCCCAGCACCGCGCCGCCGGGCACGAGCCATTCGCACAGCCATGTCCACATCCGCGGCAGGAATGCGAAGAACAGCAGCGGGATGCCGCAGCGCTTGATCCATGTGCCGAAGCGGCTGGTCTGCAGGAAGTATGCGAGCGTGACTATGGCCGCCAGGACCAGTATGGACGTGTATGACGAGGCCGTCAGCGTCAGTATGAACAGCAGGACGCACATGCCGGCGATGGCGATGAGCCATCCGGTCAGTCCCTCGCGGTAGAGCACGAACAGGAATCCGACGTATACCAGGGCTGATCCGGTCTCGCTCTCCGCCACTATGGTCAGCATGGGCAGTCCGATGATGACCGCTACGGTCAGTAGATCCTTGGCCTTGCTTATCTTGAAGTTGGGTTTGCTCATCGTGGCCGCCAGGACCAGCGACGTCGTGATCTTGGATATCTCCGCCGGCTGGAACTTGATGGGGCCGAATTCGAACCAGGAGTGCGAGCCTTTTACGTCCCTCGACACGAATATCACCAGCACAAGGAGCGCCACCACAAACACATAAGACGGTATCGAAATCACTTCCCACAACCGCGGGTTGAGGACGAAGAGTATGAGCGCGGCCAGGCCGAGCGAGGTGAGGATCCAGATGAACTGCTTGCCGCTGCGGGCCGTCCAGTCGAAGATGCTGGCGGGTTCGGAGGAATGGATCGACGCATAGATGTTGATCCAACCTATGAAGACCAGGATCAGATAGTAGATGACTATCCTCCAGTCCACGGCCTGCTTGAGGCCCCTCTTGTATTGGCTGCTGGGCTCAAGCATGTCAGTCGGTCTTTACGCGTGACATGAGGTCGGCCTGAAGGATGCGGTCCTCGACATACTTCCTTTCGGGCCGGATCTCCCCGGTCAGGTATCTCTCCACCATCAGCGACGCGATAGGGCAGGCCCAGGTCGCGCCGAATCCGGCATTCTCTATGTAGGCTGCAATCGCGATCTTGGGGTCGTCCTTGGGCGCGAAGCAGATGAAAACGGAATTGTCGGCGCCGCGGGGGTTCTGGGCGGTGCCGGTCTTGCCGCAGATGTCAAGCCCGGGGACGGCGGCGGCATAGGCCGTGCCTCCCGCTGCGCCGCCGCCGTTCACGGCCATATACATGCCGTTGATGACCTTCTTGAAGTTCATCGTGTCCACCATGGTGTACTGGCGCTCCTTGTACTTGTCGTCTATGGTGACGTTTTTGGAGTCCTTGATGATATGGGGGATGATGTACCAGCCGCGGTTGGCCACGGTTGCGCAGAGATTGGCGATCTGCAGCGGCGTCACGCCTATCTCGCCCTGTCCGATGGACAGCGAGATGATGGTCTGGAAACGCCATCCCTTGCGGCCGTAGGCCTTGTTGTAATAGGCGGAAGTGGGAATGTTACCTCCGAGTTCGGAGGGGAAGTCGCTGCCGAGCTTGCGGCCGAAGCCGAAGCTCGTCACATAGTCCCTCCATTTGTCGAAGGCGTCCTGTATGGAAGCGTATTTCCGGTTCTCCAGGATGTTGCGGAATACGTAGCAGAAATATCCGTTGCACGAGGTGGCGATGGCGTCGAGCAGGGCAAGCGGCGAGGCGTGGCCGTGGCAGCCGAGCCGCCGTCCGTTGCCGTACGGGAATCCGTGGCTGCACGGATACTTGTCGGACGGCTGCAGGACGCCCTCTTCGAGGCCGATAAGGCCGTTGACGAGCTTGAACACCGATCCAGGGGGGTACGATGCCATGACCGTGCGGTTGAACATCGGACGGTAAGGGTCGTTGATGAGGTCGTTGTAATGCTGGCCTATGTCCGCGAGCTGGTCTACGCTGATACCTGGACTGGAAACCATGGCGAGGATCTCGCCGGTATGAGGTTCGATGGCGACGACGCTGCCCACCTTGTTCTGCATGAGCATCTGGCCGTAGTTCTGCAACCCGGCGTCGATGGTGGTCACGATGTCATCCCCGGGGATGGCCTCCACGTCCATCTCGCCGTTGTTGTATGCGGTCTGGATCTGGTTGTGCGAGTCACGCAGGTACACGTGGTAGCCCTTCGTGCCCCTGAGCTCCTTCTCACGTGCGGCCTCGATGCCAGTCTTGCCGATATAGTCTCCCGAACGGTACTCGCCCGGATGCTGCTTCATGTAGTCCGCGTCCACTTCCGATACATAGCCGAGGAGATTACCTCCGGCATCGACTGGGTAGTCGCGTATGCTTCGGAGCTGTCCCTTGAATCCCGGGAACTTGTACTGGATCTCGGCGAACCTCATGTAGGTCTGGGGCGGGATCTGCTTGATCATGGTCTGCGATTGGTAGCCGATGCTTGAGCGGTACTTGCGGTAGTAGGCCATCCTGTCGCGGATGAACTGCACGTCCACGTCCAGCGCCGCAGCGAGGGCCAGAGTGTCGAAGGCCTTGACCTCGCGCGGCGTCACGATGATGTCGTACGCGGTCTTGTTTCCTACGAGGATATCTCCGTTGCGGTCGTAGATGATGCCTCGGGTGGGGTAGATGGTCTCGTAGACCATGGAGTTGTTGTCCGAGCTTTTCTTGTACTCGTCATGGACGATCTGGATGGAGAAAAGCTTGACGAGAAGGACGGTGGCGACTGCCCCCAGCCCGATAAGAAGCTTGTTTTTCCGGCTGAGGTCCATGGCTTACCTCCTGGCTCCGCTGGTCCGCTCCGGGGCCAGGCTGTTCGCTACGAAGATCGAGAGGATGTAGCTGCCCGCCAGCGAGGCGGCGAAACGTATGCCGTTGAACCACAGGGGCCTCGTGCCTGCGCCGTCGGCCCATATGTAGATGAACAGGAAGATGGCCAGGGCCATGAATATGGCCACCGACATCTTCCAGACACCCTGCCGGGGAATGGAGATGTCTTCCTTGCGCGCGAAGACCTCGTCACCGAAGATCAGGCGTATGATGCCCAGGCGGCAGAACGCCACCGGGACCAGTGCGACCGCGTTGAGTCCGAGCAGCCCGTCAGACAGGAGGTCCACCGCAAGTCCAGTGACGAAAGCGATGAGCAGCGCGGTGACATTGCCGTGACGGATGGGGATGAGGAGTATCATCGCGGGCAGGATAGACAGCGTGACGTACTGGGACAGCCTGAAGAAGTTGGTGATGCAGATCTGCACGAGCAACAGCAGGAGGAAGGTGGTGAAGAATCTGGTCTTGTTCATGGCTATTCCTCCTCCTGGCTTTCAAGGTTCTCGAGATACATTATCTCCTCGCGTCCGGAGTTGGACACGACAGTGACGTAGCGCAGCGCGCTGAAGTTCTGGAACAGGTCGACTTCGATCTCGTTCACTGCTCCGTTGACCACCTTGGACGATCCTGCGATGCCCAGCGGGATGTCAGGCGGGAAGAGCGAGGAGTATCCGCTGGTCCACACCGTGTCGCCGGGGGAGTACTTGTACTGGAGGGGGATCTCCTTGAGCACGGCCCCGTCCATGGAGACTCCGTCCCATGTGAGCGGGCCCACCGCACCTTCGTTGCCAAGGCGGGCGCTGATGCTGATGCCGGTGTTCATGAAGGAGAGCCCGTAGGCGTAATGCTTGTCCACCGCGTCGATGATGCCGACTATGCCGGAGGTGGTGACGACTCCCGACTGGGGCTGCACGCCGTCTTCATACCCCTTGTTGAGGATGAAGTAGTTGTGCTGCTTGTTGCGGCTTATCTTCACGATACTGGCGGGGATATGGTCGAAGCCGGCGAAGACGATGGTGGTGTCGGTGAGCAGGCCGTTCTCCATCGCGGTCCGGACGCGGTCCTGGCTGCGCCGGAGCGATTCGGCCAGCATGGCGTTCTCTTCCGCGAGGTTCTCGTTTTCAGTCTTGAGGGAGAAGTAATGGCCGATGCTGTCAAAGCCGCCCCAGGCCCAGGCCATGACTCGGTGCGAGGCCTTGGAGACCCAGATGTCCTGGAGGCTGCCGGCATGCTTGAGCATGCTCAGCGCGGCGATCTCCAGCAATACGAAGGTCACCACGCCAATGACTTTGGCCCATATCTTCCTCTCGTCGACCATTCTACCTCATGAGGAAGGAGTAGTTTTCGGTGTTCTTGAGTGCGATGCAGGTGCCCCGGGCCACGGAGTGGAGGGGATCCTCCGCGACGTGGAACGGGATGTTGACCTTTTCGGAGAAACGCTTGGCCAGGCCCCTGAGCAGGGCGCCGCCGCCGGAGAGGAAGATACCGTTCTCGACTATGTCTGAGTAGAGCTCAGGAGGAGTCTGCTCGAGCACATGGAGGATGGAGGTCTCGATCTTGGCGATGGACTTGTCGAGGCAGTGGGCAATCTCCTGGTAGGAGATGGTGGCCTCGACAGGGTGGGCGGTCATGAGGTTCGGGCCGCGGGCCACGAACGGCTCCGGCTCCTCGTCGAGGTTCTGGATCACGGCGCCGACGGCGATCTTGATCTTCTCGGCGGTGATCTCTCCGACCTTGATGTTGTGCTGCTGGCGCAGGTAGTACTGGATGTCGCTGGTGAACACGTCACCGGCGGTACGGATGCTGTCCTGGACCACCAGGCCTCCGAGGGAGATGACGGCGATCTCGGTGGTACCGCCGCCTATGTCGACGACCATGTTGCCCTTAGGGGCTTCGACATCGAGGCCGATACCGAGGGCGGCGGCCATAGGCTCGAAGATCAGGTACACGTCACGCGCTCCGGCATGCTCGGAGGAGTCACGGACGGCGCGGATCTCGACTTCGGTACTGCCCGAAGGGATGCCGACGACGATCTTGATGTTGGGGGTGAACAGCGACTTGTGCTTGGAGTTGACCTGTTTGATGAAGCCGCGGATCATCATCTCTGCGGCGTTGAAGTCGGCAATCACGCCGTCCCTGAGGGGACGCACCGTCTTGATGCCGGGGTTGGAGCGCTCGTGCATGAGCTTGGCCTTCTGGCCGATGGCTATGCATTTGCCGGAATTATTGTCGATGGCGACAATGCTGGGCTCGTCTAGAACGATCTGATCGTTCTGGAAAATGATGGTGTTGGCCGTGCCAAGGTCCATTGCCAGCTCTTGAGTCCAAAAAGATAGTGCCATATGATACTGCTTCTAAACTTTCAAAAAAATGTTTGGTGAATGGAAATGTAAAGGTACGAAAAATAGTTAAATTTGTGGGAGTTTTTCTGTACTTATGGAGAGAAAAAAATATTTGGTCGTCATGGCGGCCGGTCACGGAGTCCGGATGGGGTCTGCCCTGCCCAAGCAGTTCATCGAACTTGGGGGCAAGCCCATACTCCAGCGGACGATAGAATGTTTCGTCCGTGCCGTACCGGACGTCAAGGTCGTCACGGTGCTCCCTAAGGAGTACATGCAAGGCTGGAAGGACCTCTGCACGAGGAACAATTTCTACTATCCCCAGATACTCGTCGAGGGCGGAATAACACGCTTCCATTCTGTCCGTAACGCCCTCAAGAAGGTCCCGGACGGGGCCGTCGTGGCCATCCAGGACGGCGTCCGCCCCCTCCTGACGCCCGAGCTCGCCGCCAGGATGTTCGAGCGTATGGACTCCTGCCGCGCGCTTATCCCCGTCCTTCCCTCCACCGACACGCTCAAGGCCCTTAGACGGGTGCGCGGCGCGGCGGGGGAGGAAACGCTCGAGACCATCCCCGACGTCGTTCTGGACCGCGAGACGGTGTTCCGCGCCCAGACTCCGCAGATGTTCCTCTCGGAGGACATCAAGGCCGCATACGACCAGGCATTCGACACCTCATTCACCGACGACGCTTCTGTCGCCCAAAGAAAAAACATACCCCTCTCCTACATCGAAGGAGAGAGGTACAATATCAAGATCACCACCCAGGACGACCTGGATTTCGCGAAGGCTATTCTATCGATACGGAATTGGCCGTGAAGCTGACGCTCGAATAGTCTTTGACCCAGACCTGGCGCTCGAATGCCTCGTCCAGGGAGATCATCGTGTCGGTGGACTGGATGTAAGGGATCTTCTGGATGGTATTCAGCAGCACCTCCATCAGGTGGTCGTTGTCAAAGCAGAACACCTTGACGAAGAGCGCCGCGCGGCCGGTTACGAAATGACACTCCACTATCTCGGGGATATGCTTGAGGGAGTTGACCACCTGCGGATATTTGTTGGCCT
>JAFYZE010000161.1 GCA_017548805.1 Bacteroidales bacterium | reverse complement strand
GGAGGCAACTCCGGCTCGCCCGTGATGGATGCCGACGGCAACCTCATCGGCCTCGCCTTCGACGGCAACTGGGAGTCGATGTCCAGCGACGTGATGTTCGAGCCCGACCTCCAGCGCTGCATCTGCGTGGACATCCGCTACGTCCTCCTGCTCCTCGACAAGTTCGGCGGAGCCGGATACCTCCTCAACGAAATGAACATCATCAAGTAATGACAGAACAGGACATAATGCAGGCCCTGGCGGGCGTGCACCATCCGGGCAGGGACGACAAGGACATCGTCTCCCTCGGTATGGTGCATGCCGTCGAGGTCTCAGGAGGGAAAGTCACGGTGACGCTGGGATTCCCCAAGCGTCGCGATCCTCTAACCGAATACCTCGTGGGCAGCACCCGCGCCACCCTTATCCGGGAGTTCCCGGACATGGAGAATGAAGTCAAGACTATCGTCGTTGACGAAGCTCCCGCAAAAAAGAAAAGCAACGTGCTCGACCTCGACCTGGAGCAGGTTAAGGACATCAGGCACATCATCGGTATCGCCTCCGGCAAGGGAGGCGTCGGCAAGTCCACTGTGGCGGTGAACCTTGCCGTGGCCCTGGCCCGGATGGGATACAAGGTGGGCCTCGCCGACGCCGACGTGTACGGCCCTTCAGTGCCGGTGATGACCGGCACCGAGGGACACGTCCCCGAGGCCGTCGAGGAAGAAGACGGTAAACAATGGATACTTCCCGCCGAGAAGTTCGGCGTGAAGTGGATGAGCATCGGATACTTCGCCGACCGGGGCCAGGCCCTGATCTGGCGCGGGCCGATGGCCTGCAATGCCCTTAAACAGATGATACTGCAGGTGCAGTGGGGCGAGCTCGACTTCCTCCTGGTCGACATGCCTCCGGGAACGGGTGACATACATATCTCACTCGTCCACGACATCCCCATGGAGGGTGCGGTGATCGTCACCACGCCACAGAACGTTGCGCTGGCCGACGTCGAGAAAGGCGTCAACATGTTCGGCAACAAGGGCGTGGAGAAGCCCGTCTTCGGCATCATAGAGAACATGTCCTGGTTCACTCCGGCCGAGCATCCAGACGAGAAGTACTTTTTGTTCGGGCAGGGCGGCGGCGTGGCCATGGCGCGTGCCCTGGGCCTGGACCTGCTGGGGCAGGTCCCTATAGTCCAGAGCATACGCGAAGGCGGCGACGCCGGCGAACCCGTAGCCCTCGGCTCCCGCCCCGACGGCCTCGCATTCCTGGAGATCGCCTCCAAACTTGTCGGAAAACTCGATAAAAAAGACTGACCATGAAGAGATTGTTCGTTATTGCAACCCTTTTGCTGATAACCGTCAGCGCATCAGCCCTTGAGCCCTGGAAGCAGGACAAGAGCAGGAAAGCCATCGAAGGATACGGCCACCTCAGTTTCTCGGAAGCCACCAACTATTCCGCAGGCGCAGCCTACATCTGGGGCAAGCAGCACACTAAAGGTTTCTTCCTCGGAGCCGGACTCGGACTCCGTTACGTTCACTCCGTCAGCGAGATCGAGGATCTCGGGGAAGGCTCCAGGATCGTCTATTATGGCAACGAAGGTGTCATGCCGTTATTCCTCCGCGCCCGTTTCGGGCGGGTCAGGCCGATGAAGCTCAAACCCTTCCTGACCGCCGACATCGGCACGGTCATCAATCTCAAGAAGGACGGCAATACCAGAGGATTCTTCTTCGAGCCCCAGATCGGCATCGACCTGGCGGAAAACGCCTACATCAGCATTGGAGTCGACACGCACCATTTCCTGAGCCGCTCGCTGATCAGGATCAGCGATGTCATCGGGACGGTACGCGACCCAGAGCAAAAGGTCAAGGACGTGATGTCCACCGGCCTTTCCCTCCATGTGGGATATTCTTTCTAAAGGATCTATATTCCCAGCTGGTCCGCAGGGCAGTTATACTTGAACAGGCAGTCGTAAGAGACCTCTCCACACGACCATTTTAGATTAAGGCCGGAGGCGGAAACGCTTCCGGTCATTTTGTTCGGAACGCTCTCCCCTTCCGTGCGCGGCTTGATCTCGGTGATGGACACTTCGTGGGTCGAATCCTGATAAATGACCTTTCCGGTGCAGGCTATGCCCTTCCCTTCTTCATTCTTCACCACCATGTTGACCCGCGTGTCATAATCCCAGATGACGACATACATGTCGGACTGGGCGGACAGCTCAGGAAAATGGCTCCAGACGGTATTCTCGAGGGTTTTCTCCCCGGGCCAAGCCTCTTCAACCCCGTGCTTTCCGCAAGACGCGAGGAACAGGCATGCGATGGATAAAAGTATGACTGTAAGATGTTTCATGTGCAGGCTATTGTTGTGTGGCCGTTTCGAAGCGGCGGGTCAGGGCTACGAAATCCTCGACGCCGAGGCGTTCGGCGCGCAGGTCGAAGACCGGGTCCGCGAAGAATGCCGAGGCGTCCTCTCCGGCCGGCAGGAGGGGTTTGAGGGCGTTACGCAAGGTCTTGCGACGCTGGTTGAAGGCCGTCTTGACGACAGCCTTGAAAAGCTTCTCGTCACAGCCGAGCCCGGTGCGCGAATTGCGCGTAAGGCGTATGACGGCTGAACGGACCTTCGGCGGCGGGCTGAAGGCACCGGGACCGACCGAAAGGACATATTCGATGTCGTACCAGGCTTGCAGCAGCACCGACAGGATGCCGTAGGTCTTTGAGCCGGGCTCCTCGGCGATGCGGTCGGCCACTTCCTTCTGTATCATGCAGACGACCTCGGGGACCAGGTCCTTGTCCTCGAGTATCTTGAAGAATATCTGCGAGGAGATGTTGTAAGGGAAATTGCCGATGATGCGGTAGGGACCCTTGAAGAAACGCGACACGTTCAACTTGAGGTAATCTCCCTCCATCAGCCTGCCCTGCATGCCGTTGAAATGCGTCAGCAGGTACTCGACGGACTCGGTGTCAATCTCTATCATCTTGAGGTCAAGGTCCTCACGCTTAAGCAGGTACTGCGTGAGGACGCCCATGCCGGGGCCTATCTCGAGGACATTCCGCGGAGCGGACGGGTCCTCGCGCAAGGTCGCGACTATGGACTGGGCTATACCCTGGTCCGTCAGGAAGTGCTGCCCGAGGGCTTTCTTGGCTCTGACTTCCATGCTATTGATCTTCTTCTTTCCGTCCGGGAAGGACGACGGCTCCGGCTACTGCCAGGAGCAGCAGGATGATGATGCCTATCGAAGATGCACGGGAGACCGAGGCGCTGGCCGATACCGAGTGGGGGTCAAAGCGCATCACGAGCTCGTGGTCTCCGGCAGGGAGGACGGCCGCGCGGAGGACCCAGTCGGCGCGCAGCACCGGAACCTCCGCGCCGGTGTCAGCGAGCCAGGCGTGCCAGCCCTCCGGGTAGTACACCTCACTGAAGACCGCCAAGCGGTCCTCAGCAGTGCTATACCGGAAATGCAGTTCGTTGGGAGCGTAGGATATCATGACGACGCTGTCGCCCGGAGCGGCGGAACCGAGGGTACGGCCGCTGACGGCTGCGGCGTCAGCATGCTCCATGACCGCCACGGAGCGTAGGTATGTGGAGCCGGTGAGCTTGAGCGCCTCGTCCGGCGAGGCCGCCGGCACGATGCCGTCCACAAACCATGCATTGCCGTAGGCATTGTGGTTGATGACCGGTGCACCGTCGTCTGCAATGATGATGTATTTCATGTTAAGCGCAGACAGGACGGGTATGTCCGGGAGCTTCTCCTCCAGCTCCAGTATCGTCGCCACGCTGTCGGCCACGTCATATATGGCATCAATCTCGTCGTACAGGCAACTGTCAATCAGCTCCTGGTAACGCTGCAGTTTCGCGGGGCTGTATCCGCCGATGTTCTTGTGCCAGTAGGAACGGCGGTAGCTGTTGAACGGGTCCTCGGAGAGGTCCATTATGCGGTAGGAAATATCCTCGTCCTCGAGGATGAATTCATCCACCAGGGTCTTGTTGAACTGGCTGTTGAAAGCCCTCGGCGACACGAAATCGATAGCCGAGAGATAGCGCTTTCCTGCGGTGAAAAGGTCCACGGCTATCAGCAGGCAGACGAGCAGGACAGCCGTGCGGCGGCGGGCACGGGACGCATCGCGGCCGGCCTCCGTACTCTCGTCGAAGCTTTCCTTCGCCTTCTTGGGCACGGAATAGCCCCAGATGATCAGCGCAAACGCGGCGGTGATCAGCAGCAGGGACCGCAGCGCATCGACGCGCAGCAGGTAGCACCTGTCGACCTGGAGAGCGTAGACGAGTATATCCTGCCGACCGGCATCGACGCTGCCTGTAAACGACCCGGCCAGCGTCGGGAAGAAGAACAACGCCAGGCAGAAACCTCCGGTCAGGGCATAGGCTACGGCTCCTTCCTTCAAGAAATCTGAACCAGAGACTTTCCCTTTCATGATACGGTCAAGGGCAAGGAACCCAAGCACCGGAAGCGTAACCTGCAACATGACCAAGGACATCGACACCGTCCTGAACTTGTTGTAGAACGGCACATGCTCGTAGAACCACTCCGTAAACCACATCAGGTGGTTGCCCAGTGCCAGCAGAATGGCCAGCACGGTGCAGATGGCCATCCACCACCTGTCCTTCGCCTCGCACAGGAGCAGGCCCAGGAGGAAAAGGAATACCGTGATGGCTCCCATGTACATGGGACCGGAAGTGAACGGCTGAGGTCCCCAGTACAGCGGCAGCGCCTTGACGACTTCCCTGTAGTCCGTATAACCTGCGCTCTGGTACACCTGCGCCGTCGCGGAATGATCCGGATCAATGGCGCCTATGGATGAACCTCCGTTGAAGTTGGGGATCATGAGGTTCGGGAGTTCCTCCCAGCCGTAGGACCATGCGGTGGCGTAGCCGAGGTCGAGGCCGCCGGAGGCGGAATTGCTCGCCGAAGCGAGCTCAGAACCGCCGCGGGTGGACTGGGCCGTATACCTGTATACCGGCACCAGTTTGTTGGCATTGGTGGCAATGCCGGCGAGGCCCATCACGACCAGCAGGGCCGAGGCCGCGAAGAAGCGGCCGAGGCTGCCCCTGCGGGCCTTGTCGGCCACCAGCCGGACAAGCAGCACCATTGCATAGATGACCAGCATCATCGCCAGGTAATAGGTGATCTGCTGATGGTTGGCCTTGACCTGGAAACTGACGGCAAACGCGAACAGGACGGCCCCTAGGAACGTCTTGGGAAGCCATTGCTTCCAGCCATTTCCGCCCTTCAGGGCATTGTTGTAAGTGAATATGAACGCCGCCAGGGCCCACGGCAGATAGGCTATGGCCTGCATCTTGGTGTTGTGCCCGACCTGTATGATCTGGAGGTTGTATGAGCAGAAGGCCACGGCTATGGCGCCGAAAACCGCCAGCAGGGTGTCCACGCCCAGTGACAGCAGCAGGAGGAAGCCTCCCAGCAAAGCCAGGAACAGATACGTGGCGGGGCGCCTGCCCGTCAGGAACGCATCGTAGATGTATTGTGTCCAGTCACCCTTGCGGGGTGCAGAGATCGTAGTGGTCGGCATGCCGCCGAACATGGCATCCGTCCAGGAGGTCGGGTCATCGGGATGGGCCTTGTTCCATTCGTTCATCTCGTGGGACATTCCGACATAGCCGGAGATGTCACCCTGATTGACTATCTTGCCCGTCAGCACCTGCGGCACGAAGCCATAGGCGATGACGAGGAAAAACAGGATGATTCCCGCGAACGTCAGTATTTTTTTCAATCCTTTGCTCATATTACAGTCCTAGTTCTGCTTTCATTGAACGGAGCAGGTCGAATGCCTGCATGGGGGTCATGTTGTCAAGGTCTGCGGCGTTCAGCTTGTCGCGTATGGCGCCCAGCGTCGGGTCGTCGAGCTGGAACAGCGACAACTGGAATCCGGGAGCCGGTTCATCTTCCACTGGAGAAGGCACGGCGTACACGCGCGGCGTCGAGCCGCCCTCGAGCTGCGCGAGGGTGCGCTCGGCAGAGTCGAGCACCTCGCGCGGCATGCCGGCGAGCCGGGCCACATGGATACCGAAGCTATGGGCGACGCCGCCTTCCTTGAGTTTGCGAAGGAAGATGACCTGCTTGCCGGCTTCCTTGACCGCGATGTGGAAATTCTTCACCCGCGGATAGATGCTCTCGAGGTCGTTCAGCTCGTGGTAATGCGTCGCGAAAAGGGTTTTGGCGCGGTGCCCGTGCTCGTGGAGATACTCCACCAGGGCCCGAGCGATCGACATTCCGTCGTATGTCGAGGTGCCACGGCCGATCTCGTCCAGCAGCACCAGCGAGCGTTCCGAAAGGTTGTGCATGATCATGGCCGTCTCCAGCATCTCCACCATGAAGGTGGACTCGCCGCGGGAGATGTTGTCGGATGCTCCGACGCGGGTGAATATCTTGTCGAAATACCCGATGGTGGCGCTGTCGGCCGGCACCCAGCTGCCGATCTGGGCCATCAGCACGATGAGTGCCGTCTGGCGCAGCAGCGCCGACTTACCGGCCATGTTGGGGCCGGTCAGGATGATGATCTGTTGCTGCTCGGAGTCCAGGTAAACGTCATTGGGGACATACTCCTCGCCGGGGCCCATCATCTTCTCGATGACGGGATGGCGGCCGGCGCGGATATCGAGAGAGAGGCCGTCCGTCATGACCGGACGGCAGTATCCGCTGTCGGCCGCCAGGTCGGCGAAGCCCGACAGGACGTCCAGCCGCGCCAGGATCTGGCAGTTGGCCTGGATGTCGCGGATATAGCCCTGGATCTCGGTTACGAGGTCGGTGTAAATACGGCTTTCAAGCTCGTAGATGCGTCCTTCGGCCGAGAGGATTTTCTCCTCGTAGACCTTGAGTTCCTCGGTGATGTAGCGCTCGGCGTTGACCAGGGTCTGCTTGCGTATCCATTCCTCCGGAACCTTGTCCTTGAAAGTGTTGCGGACCTCGATATAGTAGCCGAAGACATTGTTGTAGCCTATCTTCAGCGAACTGATGCCGGTGCGGTCAATCTCGCGCTGCTGCATCTGGAGGAGGTAGTCCTTGCCACCTCGGGAGATGTCGCGGAGCTCGTCCAGTTCGGCGTTGACGCCGGAGGCGATGATGTCGCCCTTGCCGAGCTGGGCGGCGGGGTTGGCGGCCATCGTGCGACGGATGTCGCCGAGGAGGCTGCCGCAGCCGCGCAGTTCCCCGACCAAACGGTCGAGCTCGGCCACGCCGCGTCCGCGGCACAACGCTGCGACCGGGTCGGTCTGCTCCAGCGAGCGTCCGAGCTGCATCACCTCGCGCGGCAGGATCTTGCCGGTCGCCGCGCGCGAAAGTATGCGCTCCAGGTCTCCCACATTGGACATAAGCTCCTGCAGTTCGCGCAGGTCCCCGTCCTCCTTGACGAAATGCTCAACCACGTCATAGCGTGCGTTGAGCTCGGCTATGTCCAGGACGGGCATCGAGAGCCACTGGCGGAGCATGCGGGCGCCCATGGGGGAACTGCAGCGGTCGATGACATCGACCAGCGAGGTTCCCTCCGCGCCCGCCGCCGACCCGAATATCTCGAGGTTGCGGAAAGTGAACTTGTCCATCCAGACGAACTTCGACCCGTCTATCCTGGAGATCGAGCAGATATTGCCGAGTCCGGAATGGTGCGTCTGCTCGAGATAGACGAGCAGCGCTCCGGCTGCACAGATACCCAGCGGACACGAATCTATCGCAAAGCCCTTCAGCGACCTGACACCCAGTTGCTTGCGCAGCTTGTCCTCGGAAGCGTCCTTGACGAAAGCCCATTCGTCCAGGGTGGAGATGTATGCCTGGCTGCCGAACCTCTCGCGGACGGGCTTCTCATAGCCGCGCGGCACGACAAGCTCCTTCGGAGCGAAGGATGCCAGCAGCGTGCCGACATAGTCGGCCGTCCCCTGCGCCACCTTGAAGGTACCGGTGGAGGCGTCCAGGAACGCGGCTCCGCAACTCTCCCCGTGGAAAAACAGGCCCGCAAGGAAATTGTTCTCTTTCTGGACGAGCATCTGCTCCCCGAAAGCGACGCCTGGAGTGACGATCTCCGTCACTCCGCGCTTGACGATATTCTTCGCCAGCTTGGGATCCTCGAGCTGGTCGCAGATGGCGACCTTGTAGCCGGCCCGGATAAGCTTGGGCAGATAAGCGTCGATGGCATGGTACGGCACACCGGCCATGGGAATGGCGTCGGCCATCGCG
>JAFYZE010000160.1 GCA_017548805.1 Bacteroidales bacterium | reverse complement strand
TGCGAGATCTACCAGAACTTCGAGATCGTCGAGGAAGTGGAGAACCCCAACACCCAGATGACTCCCGAGCAGGTGGCCGAGGAGACCGGCGACGACGATTACGAGGTCGGTGACACCTACACCAAGGAGCTGAGTCTCAAGTCGTTCGGACGCAGGGGCATCCTCAACATCCGCCAGAATCTCCAGGGCCGCATCATGGACATCGAGAAGGCCAACGTCTACAAGAAATACTCCGAGAAGATCGGTGAGATCTTCAGCGGCGAGGTCTACCAGACCTGGTCCAAGGAGGTGCTCATCCTCGACGAGGACGGCAACGAGCTGCACATCCCCAAGGAGGAGCAGATCCCCGGCGAGCGCTTCAAGAAGAACGACACCGTCCGCGCCATCATCAAGAGCGTCGAGATGCGCAACAACACCACGCCTTACATCATCCTTTCCCGTACCTCCAACGAGTTCCTCGAGCGCCTGTTCGAGCAGGAGGTCCCGGAGATCCTCGACGGCCTCATCACCGTCAAGAAGGTCGTCCGCGTCCCCGGCGAAAGGGCCAAGGTCGCAGTCGAGTCCTATGACGAGCGCATCGACCCGATCGGAGCCTGCATCGGCGTCAAGGGCGGCCGCATTATCGGCATCGTCCGCGAGCTCCGCAACGAAAACATCGACGTTATCCAGTGGACCAACAACCAGCCGCTGCTCATCCAGCGCGCTCTCAATCCCGCCCGCGTGTCCTCCATCGACATGGGATCCGGCCCCAACGACAAGGTCAAGGTCTACATGCAGCCCGAGGAGGTCAAGAAGGGCGTGGGCCGCGGCGGATGCAACATCCAGCTTGCCGGCATGCTCGTAGGCCGCGAGATCGAGGTCTGGCGCCAGCTGCCCAAGGACGAGATCGACAACGAGGAGGAGGATGTGCTCCTCAGCGAGTTCGAGAACGAGATCGACGGATGGGTCATCGAGAAGCTCCAGTCCATCGGCTGCGACACCGCCAAGAGTGTCCTGGCCCTCTCTCCCGAGGATGTCGCCCGCAGGGCGGACCTCGAGGACGAGACCGTCGCCGAAGTGTTCGATATCCTCAGGGCCGAGTTCGAGGACTAGTTTGACTATAAAAAAGGGGGTTGAATATGGCAGAAATCAGAATAAACAAACTTATTAAGAAATACAATATCGGATTGCAGGATCTGGTGGACTTCCTGAACAAGCTGGGAGCCCAGGTCGACGCCAACCCGAACGCCAAGGTCTCCGAGGATTACATCCCGGAGCTTGACAAGCATTTCAGCAAGGACCTGGCCATGAAGGAGGCTTCCGAGAAGATCGACATCAAGCTGAACGAGATCCTCGAGAAGACCAGCCGCAAGCAGCAGGAGAAGGAGGAGGTCGAGGATTATGAACCCGAGATGGAGACCATCATCAAGAGCACCATCCTCACGGGCATAAACCGCCCTGAGCCGGCCCCGAAGCCCGCTCCGAAGCCGGAGCCCGTCCCTGAGCCGGAGCCTGAGCCCGAGCCGGAACCGGAACCCGAACCGGCCCCCGCTCCCGCACCGGAACCCGCACCGGAACCGGAGCCTGTCCCCGAGCCGGAACCCAAGCCTTCCGCTCCCGCCGTTGCAGAACCCGTCTCCGAAGAGCAGCCCGAAGAGCCCGCCCCGACCCCTGCGGAGCCCTCGGACGAGCCCGAAGGCGAGACTGCCGAGGCAGGTGAGCAGGCCGCAGCCGACGGCGTCGGCCTCAAGGTTCTGGGCAAGATCGACATGTCCCAGTTCGAGAAGAAGAAGAGCGGCAAGAAGCGCGAGCGCATAAGCAAGAGCACCCAGAAGGTCGACGTCGGCAAGGTCGGCTCCGATCCGGAGCTCAAGCGTGGCGGCCAGAGGGAAGCATCCAAGAAGCCCGGCCAGGGCCAGAAGGACGCCGCCAAGGCCGGCAAGGGCCGCAAGCGCGGCGCCGACCGCTTCAAGCCCGAGCTCACCGAGGCCGAACAGGAGGAGATGCAGAAGCAGATCCAGAAGCAGGTCAAGGAGACTTACGCCCGCATGAACGAGGGCAAGAAGAACAACTTCGGAGCCAAGTACCGCAAGGAGAAGCGCGAGCTCGCCTCGCAGCGCGCCCAGGAGGAGATGGAGGCTGAAGCCGCCGAGAAGAAGGTCCTGAAAGTCACCGAGTTCGTGACCGTCAACGACCTCGCCACGTTGATGAACAACACCCCGGTCGTAAAGGTCATCGCAGCCTGCATGAGCCTCGGTCTCATGGTGTCCATCAACCAGCGTCTCGACGCCGAGACCCTCGTCCTCGTGGCCGAGGAGTTCGGTTATAAGGTCGAGTTCGTCACCGCTGGCCTCACCGAGGAGATCGAGAGCAACGACACTCCCGATACCGAGGAGAACCTCATGCCCCGTCCGCCGGTTATCACCGTCATGGGTCATGTCGACCACGGTAAGACTTCCTTGCTCGACTACATCCGCAAGTCCAACGTCATTGCCGGTGAGGCCGGAGGCATCACCCAGCACATCGGCGCATACAGCGTGACCCTCGAGGACGGCCGCCACATCACCTTCCTCGATACCCCTGGACACGAGGCGTTTACCGCCATGCGTGCCCGCGGCGCCCAGATGACCGACCTCGCCATCATTATCGTCGCTGCTGACGACGCCGTCATGCCGCAGACGATTGAGGCCATCAACCACGCCCAGGCCGCCAACGTGCCTATGGTGTTCGCCATCAACAAGATAGACAAGCCCGGCGCCATGCCTGACACCATCCGCCGCCAGCTCTCCGAGATGAACATCCTCGTCGAGGACTGGGGTGGCAAGTACCAGTGCCAGGAGATTTCCGCTAAGAAGGGACTCAACGTGGACAAGCTCCTCGAGAAGGTTCTCCTCGAGACCGACCTCCTTGAGCTCAAGGCCAACCCCAACAAGCTCGCCTCCGGCGCCGTCATCGAGTCTTCGCTCGACAAGGGTCGCGGCTACCTCGCCACCATCCTGGTGCAGAACGGCACCCTGCGTGTGGGCGACGTCATTCTCAGCGGAAGTTTCTACGGCAAGGTCAAGTCCATGTTCAACGAGCGCGGCCAGAAGGTCACCGAGGCCGGCCCGTCCACGCCTGTGTCCGTCCTCGGACTCAACGGCGCCCCTTCTGCAGGTGAGAAGTTCGTGGTGATGAGCGACGAGCGCGAGGCCAAGAGCATCGCGAACAAGCGCGAGCAGCTCATCCGCATCCAGGGCATCAAGACCCAGAAGCACATGACCCTCGAGGAGATCGGCCGCCGCATCGCCATCGGCAACTTCAAGGAGCTCAACGTCATCGTCAAGGGCGATGTGGACGGCTCCGTCGAGGCCCTCTCCGACTCCCTCATCAAGCTCTCCACCGAGCAGGTGCGCGTCAATGTCATCCACAAGGCCGTGGGTGCCATCTCCGAGTCCGATATCCTGCTGGCCGAGGCGTCCGACGCCGTCATCATCGGCTTCCAGGTACGTCCGACCGTCGAGGCCCGCAAGGTCGCAGACCGCGAGGGCATCGAGATCCGCCTCTATTCCGTCATCTACGACTGTATCAACGAAGTCAAGGACGGTATCGAGGGTATGCTCGAGCCCGAGAAGAAGGAGGAGGTCACCGGTACCGCCGAGGTCAAGCAGACCTTCCGCATCAGCAAGGTCGGCACAATCGCCGGCTGTATCGTCCGCGACGGCAAGATGGTCCAGAAGACCAGCGTGCGCCTCATCCGCGACGGCATTGTCATCTACACCGGCGAGCTCGGCTCGCTGCAGATCGGCAAGGACGCCGCCAAGGAAGTCACTGCCGGCCGCGAGTGCGGTATGAGCATCGCCGGATACAACGACATTAAGGAAGGAGACGTCATAGAGGCCTTCCACATCGTCGAGATCAAGAGGAATCTGTAAGACGAGACTGCGATAATGAATGAAGCCGACCCGAGAGGGCCGGCTTCTTTTTTCAGGTTGAGGTACAGCGATTCGAACGCTGACTGGGGGAACCAAAATCCCATGTGCTACCATTACACCATACCTCAATTCCGGGTGCAAAGATATTAATT